>CAKRYM010000040.1 GCA_934427095.1 uncultured Bacillota bacterium
GTAAAGTACCGGAAGCCATGGGTTCGGAAATCCCCAAGTTACACCCCAGTTCCAAAAAGGGCTTAGTGATTTGCAACATCGCTGCAGTGGTAAAACGCAGCAATTGGTGAAGTTCTTCTGGATATTTCACCACCGCCCGCATGAGGTTTTCTGCGCCCATCAAAGCAGATGCATTGGTAAAGGGGCCGGTAGCCCCAAAGTTACAACCTACCTCATCCCCCAGCTCTTCCAAAAGGATTTGCGCTGATTCATAGGTGCGGCGTGCGTCTTTATCCTTTTCCACCGTAAGCCGATCTATATCCAGCATACTTTGATCCCGGATATCCCGCAGAGGATGGTTAATAATCGCCCGATTGGAATCCGGCGGAGACAACACCGTAGCCCCAAAGGAAATACCCATGCTATGCAACCCATATTTAGCCGTAACGCCATCTTGTCCATAGGTTTCATAAACTTTTTTCTGCAAATCCGCAAAGGAACGGCTATTGGCAAATAAGGCGTCAGCTGTAAGCCCTAATAATCGATGGCTAGGGGCATTACATAATAGACTAATGGGCATACGATCCACCGCTTCCCCCTTGGACAAAGCAAGGGCTCTTTCTTTTGGTGTCATTTGATCGTCCTTGTGCATTATTATGCCTCCACATGCATAAAAATATATTTTTATGGCGAAATTTTTGTACGATATAGCCAAATTAAAAATAATTCCGGCAATTCCCCCACTACGATCCCAGTAATTAAACATAACTGATTCGCTATGTTTTTTCAACTATTATCAAATGATCAAAAGTTTATGCAAATATATTGAAAAAAACCAATATTACTTCTTTTTTCTTCCCTATCCCCGCCTTTTCTTTACGTAGCTCATAGAAACACATGGGTTAAGAAAAAAACAAAAAAACAGACGGCAAGAAAGACCTGCTTTCTACCGTCTGTTTTCTTTTATCCTTTGCGATTAATTGGTGTTTCTTATTGCGTGTTTACAATTTGGGCTAGCCACTGTTTTTTATTCCGTAAGGCAGCCGCAGCAGCAGCCACTTCACTTTCCTTTTTGCTGCCGCCTTCACCTCTTCCCAACTCCAACTTACCGCAATATACGGCGCTGGAGAAACGGGGCTGATGATCCGGGCCGGTCTGCCCTAATAAATGATAGGTTACTCCATGCGGCACCCGAGATTGTACCAGTTCTTGCAAAGTGCTTTTCTTATCTTCATAATCCCCTGGCGCCAGTTTTTCCATTTTCTGGCCAAACTGGCAAAGAATCATTTCTTTTGCCTGGTCCAACCCCATGGTAACAAAAACGGCGCCCACCACGGCTTCATAAGCATCCGCCAATACAGAAGGCCGTTGCCGATCTCCGCTGGCTTCTGAGCCTCGGCCTAAACGCAAACAAGCGTCCAAGCCCAATTCCCGCGCCGCAGCGGCAAGAGAAGCTTCGCAGACAATATAAGCCCGCATTTTACTGAGCTCCCCTTCCTGCGCCTCTGGATAAGTGCGAAAAAGATACTCTCCCACCAACAAATCCAAAACAGCATCCCCCAAAAATTCCAGCCGTTGATTATCCTTATGCTGGCCTTTTTGTCCTTCAAAAAATGCTGGATGCGTCAATGCTTGAATCAACAAGGGCGGCGCTGGCAAAGCAAATCCTAACCGCTGGGCGAGCTTTCCTAGAGCCTCTGGGGCATAAGCATGGCTTGCTTTCGTCATCTGCGGTTTCGTATCCTTTCCATAATCAATTCGCACATTTGCCCGTAATTCTCACACGCTTCAAAACATTCATCATCCAAATGGATGTCAAATTCTTCTTCAATAGCAGTGAGCAACTCCAACATGGTCAAAGAATCCACTGCCAATTCATCGAAAGACAGTTCTGGCACCAAAAGGCTTTCGTCTATTTGGAAATACTCCAGTACCATTTCTCGTATTCGTTCTTCTTCGGACATTTTTTCTCCTAAATTAGTGATTATTCTTTTCCTTTCACAGCTACTGCTTCTGTTAGCTGTCGGACCATATTTTTCTCCACACAGGTGGCAGCCACTTCAATCGCCTGGACAATAGCCCGTTCTTTAGAAGAGCCGTGGCAAACGATGCTCACCCCTTTTACCCCCAGCAGCGGAGCACCGCCGTATTCCTGATAATCCATGGCTTTTTTAATTTTCCGTAAGCCAGGCATAATCAAGGCCGCTCCCAGCTTACGTAAGGGGTTGGCGGTTAATTCCGTTTTCAGCATGGACAAAATATGGCCAGCCGCACCTTCCGTGCTTTTTAGGGCAATATTACCGCTCATGCCGTCCGCCACCATGACATCGTAACCGCCAGCCAGAATATCCCGGCCTTCCCGGTTGCCGATAAAATGCAAATTGCTTGCCTTCATCCGCTGAAAAGCGTCTTTTGTCAACTGATTACCCTTATGTTCTTCTGTACCGTTGCAAAGTAACGCGACCCGGGGATTTGCAATGCCCAACACCGTTTGGGCATAAACCGCCCCCATTTCGCCAAACTGTAACAGCATTTCCCCATCGCAATCCGCATTGGCGCCGATATCCAGTAACAACTTCCCGCCTTCTGGCGTGGGAACCACAATACCAATGGCCGGACGGGAAACCCCTTCAATACGGGATAAAAGTACCGTGGCCACAGCCATTTGCGCCCCAGTACTTCCTGCGGAAACCACGGCTTGGGCCTCGCCATTTTTGACCAATTCCGTTGCAACCCAGATAGAGCTGTCTTTTTTACGTAAAAAATTCCGCACGTCCTCATCCATGGCCATCACACTACCACAGGGAACGGGAATTACGTTTTTGGAGGCAGATAACTTTTCCAGCACGTCCGGTGTGCCTACAGCTAGGAATTCCCGTTCCGGGTGCTTGGCCGCGGACTGGGCTACCGCTTGAATCAAGACATCCGGCGCATGATCGCCGCCCAATAGATCAATGGCAATTCTCATTTCTTGCTCTCTTTTCCGCCAAATAATGCCAAAGCCCGCAATGTGTCTAGCAAGGCGGGCTCCTACGAAATGGCTTATTCAGCTTTCTCTTTCTTCACCACTACCGGGCGGCCATTGTAATAACCGCATTCCGGGCAAGCGTGATGAGGCTGTTGCAAGGCATGGCACTGCGGACATTCAGACAGTGCAGGACCGCTGATAGTATATCTCGCGGCGCGATTCATTCTTTTGTTCGCCTTAGAAGTTTTTCCCTTGGGTACGCCCATTGTTCACACGCACTCCTTTCTCAATCTTCATCAATGATAAAATTTTTCAGCTTTTCCCACCTAGGGTCGATATTTCCTCCCTGGCAGGAGCAACTATTCTGATTTAAATCGGTGCCGCAAACCGGGCACAACCCCTTGCAGTCCGGACGGCATAAAGGCTGCATCGGTAAGGCGAAGAAAATTTCGCCAGCTACAGCCTCTCCCAAATCAGCGGTTTCCTGTTCCAGCCGGAAAATACTATATTCTCCTTCCTGGTCAGGAGCGGGTTCTGCGGCAAACATGGCGTCTATCTCGCCGCTAAGCGTGAAAGAAAAATCTTTACCACAGCGACTACATGTCAAAACCGCAACAGCGCTATATGATCCATGCAAGACAAAGGTTCCGTCCCCTTGGTTCGTTATACTACCGGAAACGGAAACAGGCTCCGTCAACTGGTATTCCGCATAACCATAAGCAGCGGGATTTAATGTTTCCCGCAGCTGGAAATGGGCAGATGCCCCTGGAGTCATTTTAATTTTGCTTACATTGATATCCATATCTTCAACAGTTCCCAAAATATTATAACCAGATAAAAAATCATTGTCAAGGGAAAGCTGGGCTATTTTTTCGTTTTCCCTGCCTGCATCAAGGGAAATTTCCCCTGTAAGGCCTCATAAACAACGGCCGGAACCAATTTACATACATCGCCGCCCACGGCCGCTGTTTCCCGGATAATAGTGGAGCTCAAATACATATATTTGGCGTCGCTCATCAGGAACACTGTATCCACGCCGCCGTTCAAATCTCGATTCAACAACGCCATTTGGAATTCCCGGTCAAAATCCGATACCGCCCGCAAACCACGAATAATGGAAGTAGCGTTAATCTGATGGCAATAATCCACCAACAAACCGCTAAAGGGTTCCACGGCAATATTGGTATGCTTTTTAAAAACTTCTCGCGCCATTTGGCAGCGTTCTTCCAAAGAAAATAGGGTATTCTTATAATTATCTTCCGCAACAGCCAGGATCACCTGGTCAAACAGGTACGCGGCCCGATTGGCAATATCCACATGCCCATTGGTAATAGGGTCAAAGGTGCCGGCATACACCGCAAGTTTCATGCAAATCCTCCTACGCCAAAATGACTTTTCGGCAAATAAAAAAATTTGAAAATAAAATGAACAAAATCGACCATCAAAACGTCAATAGGTCAGTATATTATAATACAAAATTATCCTTGGTACAACTGTTTTTCCAAAAAACTGTGAAAAAAGGATATCATAAAAGAAAAACGAATGTTAAATTAAGTCTTTTTTGTATTCTTTCCCGGCAAAAATCACCAGAGGTTCTCTGTTTTATCATCAATTTTTTCTTTAGATAAACAATGTAACCTTCCCCATTGAGGAGATGATCACCATCACGCAGCGTATTGGCAAAATTCACCAAGCGATTTTTCTTAGCTTGCTTTCTTTTCTTCTGTTGCTGCTCTTCCCCCTTTCTGCTCAAGGAACGGAGGCTAATGCAGAGACCTCCACGAACCTTGAACTGGAGGAAGAAACTTCCTTTTTTTCCATTGGTAATACTTGGCGCTATACCTTAATGCATACGGTAACCTTGTATAACAACTCTTCACGCCTGGCCTACAATATCACCGTGGAAGTCCCTTTACAAGACGAGTATCTACCTGCTTACAATGGAAAAATCGGCGAGCAGCTAAACCCATATCCTGATGAAATCATTACCACAGAGGACGGCCATCGGATTGCGGTTTATCATATTAAAGGAATTCCTGGTAACAGCACCTTAACCTTAACACAGAAATACGCCATGGAAATTATGTCTGCCAGCTATGCTGTGGATTATTCCTCTCTTAAGGCATATTCCGATTCAGAAAAAACCGTGCTAAGCGATTATCTTGCACCAGAACCTGGCATAGAAGCCAATGACGAAGCCATTCTTTCCTTTGCCCGTACGGCAGTAGGCAGCGAAAGCAATGTGTATGCAAAAGCGCGGGCTATTTTTGCCGCTGTGAACTTGAAGCTGACTTATTCGGTTGCCGAAGCTAGCCAAAATGCGTTAGATGTCCTTAATCGGGGAACAGCCAACTGCGAAGGCTATGTCAATTTGTATTTGGCCGCTCTGCGGTCCATTGGCATCCCAGCCCGGGAAGTGAGCGGTTATCTTTACACGCCTACCCAGCAAACCACGGCGTCCACGGAAAACCAAGGAGATGTCCCTTTAAATGAAATGCGCCACGTCTGGGTGGAATTCTATCTGCCCGGCACTGGTTGGGTCATGGCCGACCCCACTTTTACCTATTCCTTTAATATCAACGGCACTACGCAAAAATTTGTTGACTGGTCTTATTTCGCCAATGTAGCCGGGACCCGCCGCTATATTTTCCTGAATTTTGGCGATAAAGAAAACACCATCAATTATACGGCTACGGGCGGGAATTTACAGGTTAGCTTTAACGCTTCCCTGATCATGGGTAGCCAATACGTTCCCTTCAATGACCTAGAAGGACACTGGGCCAAAGACGCCGCTACTTACTGCACGGAAAAAGGATATTTTAACGGTTATTCTATAAGCGAATTTGCGCCTGATATGGAAATGAGCCGCGCTATGTTCGTTACCGTTTTAGGCCGGCTTTATCAGACATATGGTGGTAAACTGACGCCTTATACTGCGGATCTGAGCCAATTCCGTGATGTGGACCCAGAAAAATATTATAGTGAAGCTTTGGGCTGGGCTTTGGACGAAGGGTTGGTGGAAGGCTACGGCGGTGACCGTTTTGGCGTAGACGACCCCATTACCAGAGAACAGATGGCCAAAATCTTACAGGCCTTTCTCCAACTCCTACAGAAAGAAGACATCGCTCCTCGGTTGGAAAAAAGCGGCAATTACGTTTTCACAGACAATTACGTTATTTCCGACTGGGCGAAAAACAGCGTCGGTTTCTGCGTTGCCAACCAAATCCTGGAAGGCTCCAATGACGGCGCTTTCCATCCCCAAGACAGCGCCACCAGAGCGCAAGTGGCGACCATTATCCAACGGATCGACGCTTTATTAGCAGAATAAATTATCTGCATAATTCTCTCTACCTCCGCATAAGATGGAACAACATCGATTCCCCAGCGGAGGTTGGATCATGGAACACAGCGGTATGGAAGCAGGACAATATTTAACGTTGAAAGAAGCAGCTCAGCGTAGCCATACACCTTATGCTACCCTGCGCCGGGATATCGATCACGGGAAAATAAGCGCCTATCGGGTGGGCCGCAAATACTTGCTTTCTCTTGAAGTGGTGGATGCTTACGCCGCTCAGCGAAAAAAGGTAGCGGCAATGTCCGGCTATACCATTCGGGAAGTCATGGATATTCTCCCCCTCAGTTATGCTTATTTGATTGAGCTGATCCGTTCAGGCCGGTTGCAGGCAGTAAAGCAAGGCCGCCGATATATTATTACGGAAGAGGCTTTGCAGCGTTTTCTGGCCGAGGCCAAACTTTAATGTGACAAACATACGTCATTCTTTCTAAACCCCGCCTAGTTGGCGGGGTTTTTGTTTGCCCAATTTCGCCCTCTTCCTCCGGTGACAAGATCACAGAAAAGGATAGCCTGATGTATTATACTGTAACCATATCCTTTAGGGAGGCGTATGATGGGCGAAATAAAGCGAAAAAAGAAAATATCGGTGGTAGACCAAGGGCATTGTGTTGCCTGCGGCTGCTGTGTAAAGGTTTGTCCTCTGGGCGCCATCCGCATAAACCAAGGCATCTATGCCCAGGTCGACGCGGTAAAATGTGTAGGCTGTGGCAAATGTGCCAAGGAATGCCCGGCTTCTGTTATTGTCATTCAAGAAGAGCAGGAGGTAAAAGATGAAAAAGCATTGGTATGACTATTTATGGATCGCTTCCCTCCTTTACCTTACCTTAGGCTTTTTCAATATTCTGTTTGCTTGGTTAGGGTTATTCTGCTTTTTCCTTCCCCTGGCCATTTCCCTGATCAAAGGCAGCAAAGGATATTGCAACCGTTATTGTGGCCGGGGGCAGTTGTTTGGTCTTTTGGGCGGCAGGTTTGGCTTATCCCGCAAAAAAGACATTCCGCAGTGGTTGAAAAGCAAAGGCTTTCGTTATGGTTTTTTGATTTTCTTTTTTCTCATGTTTTTTGTTATGCTTTGGAACACCTATTTGGTCTTTTCCGGTGCCCAAAATTTACAGCAAGCAGTAACTTTACTCTGGACCTTTAAACTCCCCTGGCAATGGGCATATCACGGTACCCTGTTTCATCTTGGCGTGGCGCAATTTGCTTTTGGATTTTACAGCGTCATGTTAACTTCTACGGTACTGGGTTTGATCACCATGGTACTATTTAAACCCCGTAGTTGGTGCGTCTATTGTCCCATGGGCACCATGACGCAACTGATTTGTAAAGCAAAATATGGAAAAGCGTGATTTCGTCACAGAAATTCACAACAAAAATGGGTATACTGAACACAGAAAGACAAACACACGGAAAAACAAGGAGGCAAAACAATGTCTGCAATCAATATTAACAAAAACAATTTCCAAGAAGAAGTGATTCAAGCGGATAAACCGGTATTGCTGGATTTCTGGGCGCCTTGGTGCGGTCCCTGCCGTATGGTAGTACCGATTGTTGAAGAAATCGCGCGGGAACGTGCCGATATTAAAGTGGGTAAAATCAATGTTGACGAACAGCCTGAGCTGGCTGAGAAATTCCAGGTCATGAGCATTCCTACCCTGGTCGTCATGAAACAGGGAAAAATTGTCAATCAGGCCATGGGGGCACGGCCAAAACAACAAATTTTGGCTATGCTGTAACCATATCCCCTCTCCTAGGGGAAACACAAAAAAGACCGAAAGCATTCTTCCCCTGCTTTCGGTCTTTTTCTTCTTTTTCCCGCAACTTACGCATTCTGCAATTGTTGTAATTTCCCTTGGTCCAGAATCTCTATGCTACCCCGGTTTAATTTTACCATGCCTTCGTTTTGGAAATAACGCAGCATACGGGTAACGACTTCCCGGGCAGTACCCAAATGATTGGCAATGGTCTCATGCGTAATGGTTAAGGTATCCCTTTCTTCTATGGCCGCTTCGTTCAATAGGAAATCCGCCAAGCGTTTATCAAAGCTCTTCCACATGATTTGCTCAATTAACCACATCACATCGGAAAAACGAGCTGCCATCACTTCATTGGTATAATTAGCCAAAGGAGCAGATTCCGCCAGCAATTCCTTGTAGGTATCCGCCGGAATCACCCATAGGGTGGTGTCTTTTTCCGCAGCAATGGTGATTTCAAATTGTATACTGCGCAACATGCAAGAAGCGGAGAACAAGCACATATCCAAGTCGAAAAGCCGATATATGGTGATTTCCCGCCCTTCTTCCGAAAGGATATAGGCCCGTAATTGCCCTTTTTCCACCAGAAAAAGACCGGTACATTCCGTGCTGTCATGATGAATCACCGTTCCCTTAGGCACAGAACGCCGGGATAGGGACGCGGTGATTTTCTTTTGTTGCGCAGAGGTCAGCTTAGACCAAACGGGGAAACAATCGGAAAAATCCATGGGTCAGCCTCCTCTATTTTCACCTAAGTATAACAATGTTTCCTTTTTCTGTCAATTCAGCCGTTGACCTATCCCCTTCCGCATTATATGATGAGAATGAGCAGATATGGTGACAAAATCACAGAAAAATTCTCTGCTTATGCTATAATGAAAACATCAAAAACAAACAACCCATCGGCGTAAGGCAAATCTCAACTCATGCGCCGTAAAACACAAAGGAGGTCATCCTATGCAAACCAAATTCTATCTTTGCCGTCATTGTGGAAATCTCGTTCATCTGTTGCATGCTTCTGGCGTACCCATGATTTGCTGCGGGGAAAAGATGGAGGAATTAATTCCCAACACCGTGGAAGCCAGCGGCGAAAAGCATCTTCCCGTTGTACAATTTGCCAACGGCATTCTTCATGTTAACGTAGGGGCGGTAGATCATCCCATGCTACCGGAACATTATATTCAGTGGATTTATGTGCAAACTGAAAATGGAGGACAATTGCATCAATTTGCCCCTGGCGATGCACCGCACGCTTCTTTCTGCTTGGGTGAAGAGAAGCCCTCTGCCGTTTATGCTTACTGCAATCTGCACGGCCTTTGGATGGCGGAAATTTAACTTTATCCCACGTAGATATGGGGTTGTGGATAGTAGTCCGTATGATGGGAGGAATACACCATGAAGGAAACATGGAAAAAGTGGAAAATGCCCCTGCTGTTCACAGCAGGAGGAGCCTTGATTGGCCTGGCTTACGCGTCTTTTATCGGCTGTGCCACCGGTAGCTGTCCGTTGACCAGCAATCCTCTTTCCGCCATGCTTTATTTCGGAATGCTCGGCTGTCTAACCTCTCT
>CAKRYM010000041.1 GCA_934427095.1 uncultured Bacillota bacterium
TTCAGGGCTCGGCCAATAACCATTTTCCCGTTTCGCAAGGCTTGTTCTGCCTTGCCTTTGTCCCAGGTGTATGTAGCAGTAATCCCGTATTCCTTTAGCTGTGGCACAAAGTAGGCAAAATCCGTCCCGTCATTGTAGGTACGGTAGTTATGCTTCACCGCCCAGTTGCAGGTTTCTGTGGGAAAACCCTTCTTCCCCGTCAGCTCACTAATGACCATAGCCGCACAAGTGGGGCCACAGCCGGAAGTGCCAATGGTCTGTCTCTTGTCTCCGTGGTTGGAATACATAATATTTTTCCAGCGGCTATCTGTTTGTTCATAATTCACTGGTCTTTGCGTGAAAACCACCCTCTTTCTTAAAATCAACAGGTATAAACACCTTAATCCCTTGCTAAAAGTCGCTCAGAATGGCTATTTTTAGGCCTTTTAGCTGGGGTTTTATTCTTCGACTTTTTGTATTCCCTCTTGGCCTTATCTACCATGAACAACCCTTGAACATATTGTGTACGAGTACCAACAACAATACCGACATCAGCCATCGGATCATACTCTAATTGCCCTGTAGCGGGGTTTACATATAGCCCGGGGACAAAATGCCTGTTCATTAGGTGCCCATCATTAACGTATGAGGCGTACTCTTTGGTATTTGCCAATGTGGTAACAATGTTTGTGCCAGAGATCTGCGGTTGTGTTTTGCTATCTTTCGCCCACCGTTGTTTCATTTCGCCGCTACGGGTGTTTGTTCCGGCTAAATCACGTCCAGTAGGCGGCGTTAAATCCGTTGCCTTTTCTACCGCACGCAGTGTTGCCCCACGCATGATATCAGACAACTCAGCGGGAAGATTTGCAAGTAGCTTCTGCAAACGTTTTTCACTGCCCCGCAAATTCATGTTCTTTCCTCCACCAACAGAGCGATTTCTTGGTGTTCGAGGCCAGGAATAACGCCACCGAAGGGTTCATAATAATAATGCGGCTGTCCTGCAAAGGCTCGCAAATCAGGAGAGGTTCTTCCTAACAATGCACCTCGATGCACTATCAATTCATCCCCCGCCTGGATAGCATAACTATTATCACAGGCCAACATAAACGATTGTTTCACTTCGGCAGCGGTTTGTTTCATTTGTGGATCTTTGCTACTGCCCGTATAAACCCGGCAGGGAATAGCTGTAAAGATTTGTTCCCGCTGATATTCAGTTAAGTTCCCTGTCATTGTGTTAGCCACGCGACAAACATCTACGGTATCAGTGTACCATTGTGCAAAATTCACCATGCCTCACCTCAAATCACATAAGTGCCGCCCATGCCGATTAATTTTGCACGATTAGCCAGCATTCGCCATGTTGATTAACTCAGCTAACATGGTCGCAGGCACCAAGGGATCTCCGGCAGAGGTGAAAAATTGCGGGAAGTCCTCTTGGAATTGCGCCTGTGTGTAATTACCTGAGCTAACGCCCAGGTTAGCGGCGGTTTCCCGAACGCCAAAAAATTGTGGTCTCGCCATCCAATTATACATTCCCGCAATTCTCCTTTCAGTTATTATTCTTCCGCAGCTTTTTTACGCTGTTTCTGTTGTTTGACTGCCTCGCGAACGGTATCGGCTTCGGCTTCGGCTTTAGCAATTTCCGCATCTTTAGTGGAAGAAGAAACAACAATCATTCCATCTTTTACCATTGCATTAAACTGTTTGGTACGTCCCACCCATTCAGGGGCATCACCAATGAAGCCGCACGGTGCGTAAAAGCGTTCACCCTGTTCCAAAAACAAGACAGCCTGCTTAGTCATGATAAACATAGTTACGCCTCCCTATTAAGCGTCGCCGCCGATCTGATCCCAATAGGTGATCGTCTGGGGGTACATAACTTGCACTTCGGACAAGTTGGCCATAAACGCAGTATCATAGCAAGCGTTAGCCACATTCGGAGCGGACATAATGCGGCTCATCGGCACCAATTCATCCACCTTGACAAAGCGCTCATGATTGACATAACCCACCATACGATCAGTGCTGCCAGTGCCAGCGCCTTTGCACCAACTCGTGGCACCGATATACAGTTTAGCACCGTTCTTGTTGGCGATGTTGTTTTCCATGATGTAGTCATAAATAGACTTGCCTGCCAGCTCGGTAACCATGGTAGTAAGAATATAGTTGTATTCTTCATACGGCAAAAGAATATGATTGGGGATAGCCTGCAAATCGTATTCAGCCTGCGCCCAAGTTTCGGTCAAAGCAGTATTAACGTCGGCCAAAATCTCTGCGGGGGTCTTGCTTGCCCAGTTCCCGTTGCCAGAGGCACCGTCAGCAACAGTGGATGCAGTGGCGTTGGGGTTATTGATAAGCACCGTGGTGTCATATTCGCTCAAGCCGACATATACGTTTGCATCCATATGCTTATCGTAAGCCATGCGCACGCCGTCCTGCAAAAGCTGATCAAGAGAACGACCAATGAAATTAGCCCTCTGCATATCCTGGAACATAATGCGCAGTGCAACAGCGAAGGTATGTGCCTTATAAATGCCTTTATCCACAGAAGCCTGGACGATAGGCAATCCATTAGAACCACCAGCCTGAACGGGACCATTAGTGGAACCGCCCGTTACACCATAAGCAACAGACATAGCAGAAACGTAATCCACCCAACCGCCGCCACTCTGCACAACAATATCACGAGGATACGTGAAGCTAGTCAGAGGCTTGCGGATCATCGGATCACGTTTTTCCAATTCGGACACTAAAAAAGCACCGCCAGAAGCGATGCCCGCAGCGTCCAAGGTGGGAATAGCACCGCCCATGGGAGCGGCACCAGAAGAATTAATTACCCCGGCATTGAAATTGCCAATATTTTGATATTTAGCCATTTTCTCACTCTCCCTTAAGCGTTCAATCTAGTCAACAGGACCAATTCTGCGATTCCGTTTTCATCGGCGGAGCCGCCCCACTGAGCGTTGGTAAGCTGAATGGTATTGGTGCTATCTGCTTCTGCTTCGGCACACATCTTCTCATAGCTATTACGCCGGGAAGATTCTGCCGCAGCCTGGGCGCTATCTTTAGTGGCCTGCATGATATCGCCAATCATGTCTGGGCCTTTTACCGTTGCCAGCAGCGCATCCACGACGCGTGCGCGTTCTTTTCTGTCTTTGATCGCAGCAACCGCGGGACGCACCTTTTTCAGCAGATCGATAGCGGCATCGCGAGCGGCAGGGCTGCAAGCGTCCTCCATTTCTTCTGCGGGGACAGTGACAGCGGCTTCCGCCGCCGCTTCCAACAGCAAATCGGCAATAATCGCCTGATGGTCCGTTTCATCTGCGTTAAGTTCCAAGAATTTGTCTATGTGGCTTTTTGGAGCCAATGCCATCAGCGCAGTATAAAGGCGCACTGTTTCGGTTTCAGCAGCCAAAGCCTTTTTTAGCAAATTAATGTATTCTTCCATTTCTATCTCCTTTTGGGTATGAAAAAAGCGCTATGTGTAAACATAGCGCTCCACAAACCACCTGTTTTCAATGTTCGTCACTCGGCATCTTCTTCGCCGATAAATTCCCAGCGGCCACCTGGGGAACTCCCATCCCGTGGGGCTGGCTTTATACGTGAATACAAGTAATCCTCTCCGCTGTCATCAATCACTCGATAATCATCATTATTCCCCTCGTCCGTCCAGGCTTCGTAAATTTTCCCATTAGTCAGAGAGTCAACACCAAAGCTTTCCCCAACGTAGCGGAGGCGGAGGGTTCTTGCCGGTTTGTTTTCCGGCGGCGGGGGGGTGTAATATCTTCTTTCGTCTTTACTCATTTTCTTTTTTCCTTCCGCATTTTGACTTTGGCATCATACTGGATGCCGTCCAATTCATACCAATGAACGTCAAAGAGGTATTGAACACTTTCAATTTTTCCAACTTTTTTCTTCCACTGGCCAACTTGTCCGCCGTGGTCTAGAATCAATCCAGCCTCTGCGCGAAGAATATTTTTTGACCCAAGGCCGGCGATTGTTTTTGTTGTCAAAAACTTGGCCCCAGTGGGGATAAAGCCATCTTCTCCATTAATATTATAATCCAATTTCTGTTGTAAGTAAAGTCTTTTTCTGTAATCATATTGCCATTTCTGAAAAACAGAATCATCCGCCAGTTTGTGTTTCTGGAATGTAGAAAAGGTTTTAGGAATTGCATCACCCAAAGTAACTCTATATTCTTCCCACTGTCTGTATTCTTGAAGCCATTTGGACCGTGCCGCCTCCTTTTGCCGATAAGCCTTTATTTGCGCTTCCGTCCTGGGATCACGAGTAAATGGGTTTTTCTTTGGGTTTGAGAAATCTTTTATTTCTTGAATCTCTTTTTCGGATCGCCCTACCGTTGTCCACGGGACAAGCACATGTAGGCAATTTGGGTGAATGTTTAGCCAGGTGTTTGCCAAGGTGTCAGGTCCATTCGGATCAACCTTTCCAAAAGCATCAGCCAAGGAAGGAAAATCGGGATTGGTTCCGCTTTTGGAATAAACACGCCCCTCATATGGAGCGCACAAAGCACAAGTAGTATTATGGCTGCTTATCTTATATAGGTCATGTTCCGGGTCTGCCGTTAGAACCGCCATAACTTCCGCTTGCCTTGATGTTGTCCGCGCTACCATGGAACAATAAGTATGCAAACTCCATTTCCGGCCTGCCTTATCGATAAAGGCTGTCACACCATCGCGTCTCAATGCATCCACAAAAGCAGGAACAGTTTTGTTTACTCCTATGCCTTTTGCCTGCATAGCCGCAACCTGCTCCAATCCAATCTGTCGGTAAATATCAGAATCAACACGGCCAAGAATCGCGCTTTGCAATTCCGTCATAGTTGTCATTGCCGCATCGGTAATCTCTCCCATCATTTGAGACACAAGAGCATCAACAACAGCATTTTGTTCAGCACTTAATATTTCAGCATTCGTATATCCCGCAATATGCTTTTGTACGTTCTCTAGGATTTTTCTCGCTTCTGGCACGCGTACATAAAACTGCTTTTCAATCATCCTGGGAACATATTCCCAGCTATCGCTTTCCATTTTGCGAAGGATTGTCTGAACCCGCTCTAAAGCAGCCACAGCGTGATAGTCTACTAAGCCTAATGAACGCAACCGGCCAATTTCATTTATGATATCGGTTTCGGCTTTCAAGTAAATAGATATCAATTTTTCTAATTCTTTATCAACCGACCCCAACGTAAATGTTGGCACTGATTATTCCCCCATAAGCCCCACTAACGGATCACGCAATGCCGTAGCATCCTGATAAGTTTTCCCTTTGTTTGCTTCTATTTCTTCATCCGTCAGCGTGCCAAAAATCCCCGTTTCTTCCTCAAGCTTTTTTAATTCCTTTTGTGCTGTATCAACATTAAGTAATCCAGCTTGATATGCGGCAACGATCGTTTCCGCTTTGGCCTTCGCAATTTCCGCTGTCTCTTTGGCTGTTGGCGTCCAGAGCGGAGGGAAAGTGATTTGCAGATCGTCAGGGATCGCACCCCAGGCAGACATTGCCAAAACGGGTAACAATTTTTCCAAAACTGGGCGCAGCTTGCTCTCTCGCAAAGTATCCACATAATCGTAATAATTCCGCAAATCGCTCTCACCCGTGGAATTCATCCCAGCAGGAGACCGACCAAAAAGCTTGGTCATAGGATAGTGGCTTGCCCCACACAGATTCAAGCACATGGATTCATAAACAGAATCCAAGCCACCAAAGCTGTACTGGGTGTTGGTAAGCTGATCACCCTTGTTGACTAGCTGCATCCCAAAGTTAGAACGCATAACACTTTGTGCCTGCACGACTCGCCAGAACCTTTTTTGCTGCTCGACACTGCCAAGGGAGAACAACTGATCTAGGTTCTGTACTTCCATAGTATTAATGTTTGCCTGAAAGGTTAGCGCGGCCATATTTGCGCTCACATTATCGTGGGCAACCACTTCTTTGTAAAGGGCTTCGATTTCCGATTCGCCCCAATACATTTCCGCAACCCGTTCTAAATATGGCAACTCGCGCCCCGTGAAACGAATAATGCGCGAATGGTGAACCTTAGCCACCATACCGCCATCCGCATTGGTCACCTGATAATATTTAGGCAAGTTGAACTCGGGGTTGGCGATATCTGTGACCAACTCCACATCAGGCGTAACCCCACTCCATCGATCCAAAATATAAAGCCCAGCAAAACTACCGGGCATAACCGTCTCTAAATCTAGCGGCTCAGCAAGCCTGCTTTCTTGCCCTCGAATCATAATTAAGGCCACCGCTCCACCGTACAACCGCCCCCATTTAAGGCCCTCAGACAATTTACCACGCAGGTCGGCAATGCGTTCAACGCGGGAAAGCTCATCTAAGTAGTCCGGGGATATGCTACCGCCTAATTTATACCACTCGCGGAGCATGTCATCGACCATCAACCCGACAACATTTTGCACTACCCAGTTATCGCGATAAAGTGAATTAAGTAGCGCATAATTATCCGTCATCCTTGTCAAGGGATAATCTGTTGCTTCCAGGGGTGATTGCGATCCATACCCCAACCGGAATAAGGGGTTGGAAAATGCATCCGCGGTCATTATAGGATTTTCTTGCACGCCGCCTTTGGGCGTGTTTTTATTTCTGCGTGACACTACCGCTCAAACCTCCAATCCGGCAGGGAATTCACAAAATATCTCAATGCATCGGGGCCGTGGTCTTGCTCTTTAACGGGCTTGTCTTCCCCATAATGGCTGGCTTTTTCGTCCCAGACATAAGCCCCAAGCTCACCAAGCAGGCCAGTACATGCCTTATTGATCAACAATTTACGCCGTGCAAACAAAGAAGCCGTGCGCCGTATTCCGTCTAACACCTCATTATTGGCAGGAATAACATACATTCCCCGCCTGCGCAACTCGGCAATAAAGGACGCGGCAGAAGGGTCCACAATGATAGCGCATTGATTTCCCTCCATAAAAGCTTCCATGTCATCTGCGTACTCTCCATCCGTTTTCTGGCGACCGCCGTTCTCACTATCTCGGCTATCCCAACGATACTCCCGCTCAACATACACAATGCCGTCATAATCGTACACATCCAAGAACACCGTGGGATTAGTCGTGCCATAGTCACAAGTAATCGTTCGCGCCCCGTCGAAATGTAAAGAAAGGGGCTTTTGGTCGTCCGCGTAAACGTTTGCCGTATGATCAAACATGTCATAAATAAGCCCCTCGGACATTACCCATTGTCCTAAAACATACCGCTGGTAAAACACCCCGGAATACATAGTCTTGTATCTTTCGCGGGTTTCTTCGTCTAAAGACGGGTTATCATCCATAGTGAAGTGTAGATGCAAAGCCTTGTCCGTTTTCAATATCCATTCTTTGCGAAACCAATGTTCCGGCCCTTCCGGATTGCAGTTAAACCATAACTTTGCCCCGGACACACTACAACGCGCAAGAGCTTGCTCAACAAAGCTACGGGGCATTAAAGCCACCTCGTCTAAAAGAACACCAGCCAAAGTAATGCCCTGGATAAGTGCCGCGCTGGATTCGTCTTTGCCACCAAAAAGATAAAACAAGTTTTCTTTTTCACCGCGGCGGGCAATGATTACATGGTCGCTGCGATTATATTGTAAAACAAAATTGTCTTGCAGATACCGCACGCCCAGCAATGGTGTAACAATATTACGCGTTACTGCCCCTACAGATTTTCCACAAAAAGCAAAAGAACAACGATTAAAATTAGCCATCGCCCACAGAAAAAAAGATAGAGCCATAATGGAAGTTTTTCCTGATCGCACGGCCCCATCACAAATAATCGCATTATAATCCGGCTCGTATGGAAAACGCAGAATGCGCCGTTGCTTATCAGATAAGCCCATCTTTCATACCCTCTTTTATGCTCTTTGTAATCGGATCATCTTCCGCTGTTGTTTTGGCAGAAAGCCCGCCTGCGGCATAGCGCTTCATAAGGCTATCACCAGCCTTAAGGCGATCCGCTAAAGAAGCCTCTAGCCCAAACTGATCTTTAATTTGCCCCCGCATTACCGCAGAGTAGAATTGCATTACTTCATCAGAATCAGCAACCAGCTTCTTGTCCTGCATAGCCATACGCTCGGCAATATACTGGGAAATGGCCGGTTTTGTCAGGTTTTCTGCGGCTATGTTTCTTGCCGTTTTTTGGCTATATCCCGCCAGTCTCGCCGCTTCCGTGGCATTATTAGTCTGAAGATAATACTCCGCAAATTTCTTTTGTTTTGGCGTTAATTTCACACCTCATCACCGCCATATATCTCCGCTAGTTTTTTTACTATATCCGCGATCTGATAGCTTTCCGCAATGGTCACGCTTTTTTGCGGCTTCCCTTCTGATTTTACGATCTCCTGTAATAAATATTTTGTAATCATCCGTTGCCCTTGGGGTAAATACGCTTGCACCTGGTTGATTTTAATGTATCGGCCTTTCTGAATGAGTGCATTTTGTAACCGATAAGCCACTCGCCGCAAATTCATTTTTACCGCCCCCGTGAAAAAAGCCAACTAGCGTGGCGCTAGCTGGCTAAATATTTTTCAAAAAATTTCTTAATTTGTATGACATACTTATATAAGTATGATATAATAAAACCATCGAAAGGAGGTGAACGACAATTGAGGTAATAACAAGTTTAGCCAACCTAATAAGTTCTATGATTTCGCTCACAACAGCAATCATTGCTTATAGGCTGGCTAAAAAAAACAAAGGGGGCAAATAAGCCCCCGCCCCTTCGGGGGTAAATATAGTATACCTCAATTCTCCCAATGATGCAAATATTATCTTTAATTATCAGCTTACTTTCCCTTTGTATAAGCATTGCTGCATTATATACCATTACCAGAAGGAGGTAACCATATGGGGAAAACGTCCTGGCGGGTGAAAGCCAAATACAACAATAAAAACTACAAGAGTATCAGCGCCCAGCTAGACAAAAACTTAGTAACAGCATGGGCAGAAGAATTAGAAAAAGACGGGATCAGCAAATCCCAATTCATTCGGCAAGCCATACAGGAATATTTAAAAAGCAAAGCGGGGAACTAACTCCGCTCTGCTTTTCTCCTGTATATATTATACCACATGAAGAGTGTGACATTCTATGACATCTTTTAGATTAATTGTTTAAATTATTTCCCCTAAAACTTTGACAAATACGCATAAAAGGCGTATAATAATAAATGTAAGAAGGACAGCCAATGAAAACAAAAGACCTGATTGCATTATTAGAAAAGAACGGATGGAAATTCAAACGACACGGCGCAAACCACGACATATACATAAAAGGCAACGAAAGAGAAAGTATTGTCAGACACAAGGAAACAGATGAGAAACTAGCACAAGCACTCATCAAGCGGCGTGGGCTGAAATAAGCCCGCCCCTTGGTAAATCCATACTAACAAATTCAAGGAGGAAATTTTATGAAAAACGCCTACCCAATTATTATAACGCAAGGTAAAGAATTTTTTGTGGTGTTTATTCCAGATTTTAATATCAATACCCAAGGGAAAGACATCCCTGACGCAATTGAAATGGCCCGAGACGCAATCGGGATTATGGGAATTGAC
>CAKRYM010000042.1 GCA_934427095.1 uncultured Bacillota bacterium
GTTGTATTATGGGGACGAGGTTGGCTTAGAAGGTGGCAGCGATCCGGATAACCGGCGGCCATACCCTTGGGGAAACGAGGAGGAATCCCTAAAAGCCTGGGTGAAAAAATGTATTTCCCTACGTAGGCAATACCCCCAGCTAGTTCAGGGGGATTTTCATTTAACCCCTTGGCAAACAGGCTTAAAGCTGGAACGACACTTAGGGGATAAACTGGCCCGGCTTTGGCTAAATCCGGAGGAAGAAACTTTGACTTTGCCTACTGGGGAGGAAATTCCCCCTTGCAGCGGAACATTATATCTGGAAGAGAATGGAATAGGAGGATACTGGATATGACAGAAATCCCCTTGTCTTTATTTTACGAGCAAGAAACCGGCTTGATGTTGGATGTGAGTCGTATGACTTGGACAAAGGATGATGCGGAGAAAATGGCGCCTCTTTGGGAAAAAGCCCTGGGGCAAATGAAAGCCTTAGAAGAAGGCGCCATTGCCAATGCTTCGGAAAACCGGCAGGTGGGCCATTATTGGCTACGTAACCCAGATCTAGCCCCCAGCGCTGCTCAGCAGAAGGAGATCCGAGCATTATGGGAGAAAATTCATTGCTTTGTGCAGGAAAAAGGGGCTGCTTTCCGACATTTACTCCTTTTGGGCATCGGCGGCTCTGCTTTGGGACCCTTGTTTTTGGCTGAGGCCCTCTCCTATGAGCAAAAACCGGCCATGGATTATTATTTGCTGGACAATACGGACCCTGATGGCTTTGATCATGTTTTTGCTGCTTTGGGGGAGGATTGGGCTAACACCTTGACTGTAGTGGTTTCGAAAAGCGGCGGTACGATGGAAACCAGAAACGCTATGCTGGAAACGATGGCCCGCTATACTGCTGCTGGGGTGGATTTCCCCAGCCATGCGGTAGCCGTGACCATGCTGGAAGGGGTTCTTTATCAGCAGGCAAAGACAGAACATTGGCTAGAAATTTTTCCCATGTGGGATTGGGTGGGGGGACGTACCTCCCTTTGGTCAGCCGCGGGATTGCTGCCTTTATCCCTGTTGGGGTATGACGTAGAGCCTTTACTGGCTGGGGCCGCTGCTTGCGACCGTTTGACCAGAAACCCCTCACCAAAAGAAAACCCCGCCATGCTGTTGGCAGGGTTATGGTATCGGCAACGAGGCAAAGCTATGGTGCTTTTGCCCTATAAGGACCGATTCTCTTTGCTGACCAAGTATATGCAGCAATTAATCATGGAGTCCTTGGGTAAACAGTATGCCAGAAACGGCCAGGAAATCCGTACCGGATTAACGGTATTCGGCAATAAGGGCAGTACGGATCAACATTCGTATATGCAGCAACTTTTGGCAGGGCCAGGGGATTTCTTTGCCGTATTTATCGAGGTGCTGAAAGATCGCTGCGGCAAATCCCTTTGCGTGGAAGGTTCTGCCACCAGCGGCGATTATTTGCAGGCCTATTTGCTGGCTTCTGCCCAAGCTTTACGGAGCCAAGGCCGGGAGGTCTTAATCCTGACCATCCCGGCGGCGGACGCCTATCATCTAGGGGTATTGTTAGCCTTGTTTGAACGGGCAGTTGGCCTTTATGCGGAATTATTGGATATCAATGCCTATGATCAGCCCGCAGTGGAACAAGGCAAACAAGGCGCCAAAGCTTTGCTGGCTTTAAAAGAGGCTTTGCTCACCCAGTTGCGTCGTACACCTGGCCAAGGTGTTTCCGCAGAAACATTGGCCGTTGCTTTGGGTAACCCTTCTGCCAAGGGAGATATCTTTAAGCTGCTTTTGCATATGGCGGTAAATGAAGATAACCCGGTCACAATGGAAGAAAAGACGCCGATCAGCGAAAGCTTATTCGCCATAAAGGAGAATGGCCGCTGAGCCATAGCCTACGGTTTCTTCTGCAGCTAAGATCGTTAGGGGAATGTTTTCCAGGTAGGCGCGGTAACGCCCTTTGGCTAAAAAGCGGCTGTAAAGAGGGGATTCCGCCACAAAAGGCAGAAGATGCAACAATACGCCGCCGCTTAAATAAATTCCGCCAGTGGTAAGACCGCGAAGAGCCAAATTGCCTGCTTCCGCCCCCAGCAAGCCTAAAAAGGTATGAATGGCCTTTTGACAAAGGGGGGCGGTTTTCCCTTGGACGGTGATGGCCGCTGGATTTTGCAGGCAGGCGGGGTTTTGGCCGCCCAAAGCCCGATAAATCCAGGTAAGGCCAACCCCGGACAAGGCTCTTTCCCAGCTGGCATGGGTATATTCCTGTTGCAGCAGGCGGCAGAGTTGCCATTCCTCCTCTGTGGCTGGGCATAAATCCCCATGCCCACCTTCGCCAGGCAGGAGTTGGCCTAAAGCTTTGCCTGGGGCGGGTTTTAGCATCATCCCTTCACCGAAGCCGGTTCCAACAGCTAAAACACCGATATGCCCTGCTTGCTTTTCTCCTGTTTGTAATATATATTGCTTGGTTTGAGGTAAGAGTAGGGGCGCGGCTGCGGCCGCAGCCAAATCATTATGAAATACCCAGCGGATATGAGGAAAAGCGGCGCGAATGGTTTGACAATCTACCACGCGGTTGAGATTGATTAACCGGCAGAATCCCTGTTCTATGGGGCCAGCCATGGCCAAGGCTGCGGCTTCTATCGTATCTTGCCCTAAAAAGCGGCGAATGGCTTCAGGCAGAGGGAAGGCCTCGACGCTGGGTATACTGGCTTGACGCAGGATGTTTTCTCCTTCCCAAAGGAGGAAAAGGGCTTTGGTACCGCCTAAGTCAATGGTTAAGAATTTCATAAGCTCACCTAATAAGGACGCGTAGCTGCGCGAAGAGCAAACAGCAAAGGAACGAGGTGCGTTGTATGATTAGCGAAGAAATACGCCAACGTGTAGAAAAATCCCTGCAAGAATGGATGAATGATCCGGTTTTTTCCCCAGAAATCAAGGGGGAATTAACCGGTTTATCTGAAGATGAATTGATCGACCGCTTTTACTGTGGGTTGGAATTCGGTACCGCCGGCTTACGGGGAGTGATGGGCGCCGGCACCAACCGAATGAATCCTTATGTGGTGCGTCGAGCTACGCAAGGGGTGGCTGAAGCCATTTTGGCGGATCCTTCTCCTCAAAAAACAGCGGTGATTGCTTATGATTCCCGTCTGCATTCCGGGGAATATGCCTTAGAAGCGGCTCTGGTTTTGGCGGCCAATGGGGTAAAAGCGTATTTGTTTGACAGCCTACGGCCAACGCCAGAGCTTTCCTTTGCCTTGCGAAAGCTGGGTTGCACCGCCGGGATCAATATTACTGCCAGCCATAACCCAGCGGAATACAATGGCTACAAGGTTTATTGGGCAGACGGCGCCCAAATCGGCCCAGATAAAGCCGGAGAAATTGCCCTGGGGATGGAAAAAGCCGGCTGGGCCATTCCCCAATTGACCCAGGCAGAAGCCTTGGCCCAAGGGCTACTGGAATACATTGGGGCAGACATAGATGAAGCCTATCTGGCCGCCGTGACTGCTCAGGCGTTAGATGGCTGCCGTTGCCAGGAAAAAGGCCAGAATCTACATATCGTTTATACGCCTTTACATGGGGCGGGGCGGGATAGTGTCTTGCATGCTCTAGCTGCCTTGGGTTTTTCTCATGTGGAGCTGGTGCAGTCCCAAAGCGAGCCTGATGGAAATTTTCCTACGGTTGCTGTGCCCAACCCGGAGGACCCGGCTGCCTTTACTTTAGCCTTGGCCCAAGCCAAAGCCAGCGGCGCCCAACTGGTGCTGGCTACGGACCCAGATGCAGACCGGGTGGGGATGTATGCGCGGAACAAAGAGGGAGAATACCGCGCTTTTACCGGGAATGAAGTTGGGGCTTTGCTGGCGGAGTTTATTTTGAACGAGTTAAGCAGCCGTAACGCTTTGCCAAAGGATGGCGTGATGGTCAAAAGCCTGGTCTCTACCGCTATCCTAAAACCCATTACCCAAGCCTATGGCGTGGAATTATGGGAGACCCCTGTGGGGTTTAAGTATATCGGCGAAAAGATTAAGGAAATGGAGGCCACGGGCAAAGGTACTTTCTTGCTGGGCTTTGAAGAGAGTTTGGGTTATTTGAAAGGGACCTATACTCGGGATAAAGACGCAGTCCTAGCCGTAACCTTGTTAGCGGAGGCTGCCCTCTATTACCAGGAGGAAAAGGGCCTAACCTTGCCCGAAGTTATGGCGCAAATTTATGAAACATATGGCTATTACCTGGATGAACAAAAAGCTCTGACCTTAAAAGGCATTGACGGCCAGGAGAGAATCCAGGGTATTATGACAGCTTTGCGCCAGGATAAGCGGCCTTGCTTAGGTGGGGTGAAAGTCCTTTCTAAAGAGGACTTTTCAACAGGCCTTTCTTATCAGCAAGGCAAGGAAATACCTCTTTCTTTCCCCAAAAGCTATATGCTCCGCTATTACTTAGCGGAAGGAGGCTTTGTCATGGCGCGACCTTCTGGTACAGAGCCGAAAATCCGCATTTATTTCTGCGTCAGCGGAGAAAACCGTAGCCAGGCAGAGCAAAATTTGGCTCAGGTGCAGGAAGATTTGTTGGTGATTGTCGCTCCGTTTTTGGCGTAAAGGCTTGAGGGAAAAAAAGAAGCGGGGACCATTACGTAGAGAAAAAGCATTCAGTAATTTAAGCGAGAAAGGATGAATATTTGTTCAGTTGCAATTCACATTTTATGCAGAATAAATCCTTATCATCATGACAATTAGCTGGGAATTAGAAGTTTCTCTGTATTTATCTGAAAAAATATGCATACCCTCTTGCAAATTCTAGAATGGGGTGATAGAATAGGCTTCGTTCTGAAGAAACTTCAGAAAAATGGGAAATTGATCAAAGAATTCAGGAGGGGAAAAAATGAAAAAGTTATTGGTGTGCATGCTTCTTTGCTGCTTGTTCTGCTTGGCGGCTTGCGGCCAGGAAGAAGTAACGAATGAGAACAACGGTGCAACGAACGAAGGTACGGAAGAAGTTAGCGAGAACGACGAAAACGTTTTGGTCATGGCGACCAATGCGGAATTCCCGCCCTATGAGTATTATGAAGATAACCAAATCGTTGGTATCGATGCGGAAATCGCTGCAGCTATTGCAGAAAAACTGGGCATGACCTTGCAGATTGAGGACATGGACTTCACCGCTATTTTGGCTGCTGTGGAAAGCGGCAAAGCCGATTTCGGTATGGCTGGCCTGACCGTGAATGAAGAACGTCTCCAGAGCGTTGACTTCACCACCAGCTATGCAACGGGTATCCAGTCCGTCATCGTAACGGAAGATTCTGCTATCACTTCTGTTGACGATCTCTTTGCTGAGGGCGCTAACAATCTGATCGGTGTTCAGGAAAGCACCACTGGTGATATTTACGCCACCCAAGATATTGCAGACGCTGGTTTGGGTACCGTAGAACGCTACAACAAGGGCGCTGATGCTGTTCAGGCTCTGTTGGCCGGCAAAATCGACTGCGTCATCATTGACAACCAGCCTGCCCAGGCTTATGTGGAAGCCAATGAAGGCCTGAAGATTTTGGACACTCAGTATGCAGAAGAAGATTACGCTATCTGCTATGCTAAGGACAATGCCGAACTGGGCGAAAAGATCAATGCTGCTCTGGAAGAGCTCATTGCTGATGGTACCGTACAGTCCATCATTGATAAATACATCACCGAATAAGAGAATGGATTTCGTCCATGACCGCAGGGCGCGGTTTTGCGCCCTGCGGTATTCGTGTTTTTCCCTCTTTTAATCAAAAGACGCGATCCAGTGAAGGGAGAGTTGTGTTTGTCCGCTTGGTTTGAGACAGTAAAGGAGTCTTTTCTCCTTTGGTTTGCTGAGTTAAAGGCAGACTTTATCCTGAATTTTATTGACGATAATCGTTGGCGTTATTTATGGGTGGGCTTCGGAAATACCATGAAGATCACCTTTTTTGCGGTTCTGCTGGGGATATGCATTGGCGTGGTGGTGGCGATTATCCGTTCCACTCATGATAAAACCATTCATCGTTATCACCCTGGCTTAGGCCGATTTTTGCTGAAGTTTTTCAATGCCTTGGCCAAAATTTATCTAACCGTGATCCGCGGTACCCCGGTCATTGTGCAGCTACTCATTATGTATAATGTCATTTTCCTGGCCTCCAACAATAAATTGCTGGTGGCAATTTTAGCGTTCGGCATCAATTCCGGCGCCTATGTGGCGGAGATTATCCGCAGCGGCATTATGTCGGTAGATACAGGCCAATTTGAGGCCGGTCGTAGCTTGGGCTTTAATTATGTGCAGACCATGCGCTACATTATTTTGCCTCAAGCCTTCAAAAATGTGTTGCCAGCTTTGGCCAATGAATTTATTGTTCTGATGAAGGAAACTTCCGTTTCCGGTTATGTGGCCTTGCAGGATTTGACCAAGGGCGCTTATATCATTATCGGCCGTACATATAACGCGTTTATGCCTCTGATCGCCGTGGCCCTAATTTATTTGGTGCTGGTGATGTTTTTCAGCTGGCTAGTGAGCAAACTGGAAAGGAGGCTGCGCAGCAGTGACCATTAACCAAGATGCCATGATTCATGTAAAGGATTTACATAAACATTTCTATGGCGACAAAGTCAAAGCTTTGGACGGCATCAATATGGATATCCATAAAGGGGAAGTGATCGCGGTGATCGGCCCCTCTGGTTCTGGGAAAAGTACCTTTTTGCGTTCCCTGAATTTGTTGGAAATGCCCACTTCTGGGGAAATTTGGTTTGATGGGCAAAACATCCTGGATAAAAATACGGATGTGAACAAGCTCAGACAGAAAATGGGTATGGTGTTCCAGCATTTTAACCTTTTCCCCCATAAAACCGTGATGGACAATATTACCTTGGCTCCGGTCAAGCTGGGTTTATGCAATAAGAAAAAGGCAGAAGAAACAGCCTGGGAATTGCTGAATCGTGTGGGGTTACCGGATAAAGCTGCGGTTTACCCCAGTATGCTTTCGGGCGGTCAAAAGCAACGTGTGGCTATTGTTCGTGCTTTGGCCATGCAGCCGGAAGTGATGCTGTTTGACGAGCCTACCTCTGCCTTGGACCCGGAAATGATCGGTGAAGTGTTGGAGGTCATGAAAAACCTGGCCCAAGCGGGCATGACCATGGTGGTGGTTACCCATGAAATGGGCTTTGCTCGGGAAGTGGCCACCCGCGTGGTGTTTATGGCGGAAGGGAAAATTTTGGAACAGGGAAAACCAGCGGATATTTTTGGTAATCCGCAGAATCAGCGGTTAAAGGATTTCCTTTCTAAAATGCTGAAATAAGTTTATGCTGGGAAAAAGCTGTATTCAAGGGAAACTTTGGATACGGCTTTTCCGCTTTTTCATGTGAGAAAAACAAAGGATGAACAAGGTGCAGAACATGAAGCTGCGTTGGCTTTTGCCCTTATCTTTGCTCTTGATCCTAGTGGCGGGATTAATCAAAACGGTATTCTTTGCGGAAGAAATGAATCCCTATGAGAACCGTTATGCCTATCAATTACCTGCTTTTTCCGGGGAAGCTTGGTTGAACCGCACCTTTCAGACTGAGGTGGAGGATGCGTTGGGGGATCAAATCCCTTTAGCCCAGACGTTGAAGAAAAATTATAATGATACAACCGGCCTTTTCCTTTATGACGTGGTGCAACGTTTGACGGCAGCCGGAGCAACGGGCTATATCCCTTTCAAAACCCAGTATATTTACGGGGATCATTTGGTTTTTTTGCCCTATACGCAGGAACGTTGGCAAGAGGATTTTCTTCAACGGGCGCAAAACGATAATCAGGTCTTTGCCGCGCATCCCGAAACCACGTTTTATGTGTATTACATCGAAAAAGATACGGACATTGATTTCCAAAGCGGGGAAAAGATCGGCGCCTGGGATTACCTTTTCGCCTGCTTGTCTTTGCCTAAGGAACAGATGGCCTATTATCCCATGAATGATTACGCTGCTTTCCGAGAGGAATTCTACCAGACGGATCATCATTGGAATGCCGTTGGCTCTTACCGGGGGTATTTGGCCTTAGGAGAATTGCTGGGATTAACGGACATGCTCTCTCCTTTGGAAATGGTGGATACCGGCTACATGTTCTCTGGGGCTAAGGCTGCCCTTTGCGGAGCCCAGTCTTTTTGGGAAGAGCCCTTTTGGGCTTACCGCTATGCTTATCCGGAAATGACCGTGACCATTAATGGCCAGTCTGCTCTGGATTACGGCGCCCAAGGGGAATGCTTCCAGCATCAATTGCCGGAGATCTCTTACGGTACCTTTTATGGCGGCGATGAGGGAGAAGTGGTATTCGATACCGGAAATACGGAAAAAGAGAATTTACTGGTGATCGGGGACTCCTTTGACAACGCGGTGCTGAAGCTGCTGGCTTCTCATTATCACCGCACTTATGGGGTGGATCTTAGGTATTATGAACACTATATGGGAGAGCCCTTCTCCTTGGGGGATTATTTGGCGGAACAGGATATTTCCACCGTGTTGCTGATCGGGAATATTGATTTCTTTATTCTCCCTGAATTCATGCTGGAGGATTAGGAGTATGGTTTTTAGTGAGCTATCTTTTCTCTTTTTCTTCCTGCCCACGGTGGTCATTCTCTATTTTGCCTTGCCAGGCAGAGTCTGCAAAAACGGCGTGTTGTTGCTGGCTTCCTTGTTTTTCTATGCTTGGGGCGAACCTCGCCATGTGTTGGTGATGCTTTGCGCGGCTTTGGTGGCTTATGTGGGCGGGCTTTTGCTGCACCGCTGTAGGGAAAAAGGAAAAAACCGCTGGAAACGGGCAGTATTCCTGCTGACCGTAGGACTGTTGGTCCTGAATTTGCTAATCTTTAAGTATCTGGGCTTTCTTTCCGCTAATTTGGCTTGGTTGCCTTTCTGGCCTTTGCCGGAAATGGAATTGGCCTTGCCTATTGGCATCAGCTTCTACACCTTCCAAATCCTTTCCTATGTAATTGACCTTTACTGGGGTAAGGTTAAGGTGCAAAAACATTTTCTGCTGCTCCTGCTTTATCTTAGCTTTTTCCCACAGCTCATCGCCGGGCCCATTGTGCGTTATGAAACCGTAGAAAAAGAAATTCTCACCCGTACTTCTACCTGGGCGGATATTGAATGGGGAACAAAACGCTTTCTGCTGGGGTTAGGGAAAAAGGTATTGATCGCTAACCGGGTGGCGCCAGTGGCGGAAATCATTTATGGGGGAGATCCTTCCCTGTATGGTACGGTGGGCTATTGGTTAGCGGCTTTGGCTTATACGTTACAAATCTACTTTGATTTTTCCGGGTACAGCGATATGGCCATTGGCCTGGGACGCATATTTGGCTTTCATTTTTTAGAGAATTTTAATTTCCCCTATGTTTCCTGCTCCGTAACGGAGTTTTGGCGGCGTTGGCACATCTCCCTTTCCAGCTGGTTTCGGGATTATGTGTATATCCCTTTGGGCGGGAACAGGGTCAGCAAAGGGCTTTGGGTACGAAATATTTTGTTGGTCTGGTTGCTGACCGGCTTTTGGCATGGGGCTGCCTGGACTTTTATTCTTTGGGGCTTGTAT
>CAKRYM010000043.1 GCA_934427095.1 uncultured Bacillota bacterium
GACTATCTGACGCAGGAGAACGAGGGCTTGAAGGAGAAGGTCAACAGCGAAAAGAGCATACAGAAGCAGATGGAAGTCCTCATGCTGAAAAAGGAAAATGAACAGCTCCGGCGGTTTGTCCAGCGCATACCCCCGGAGGTCAGGCAGGCGCTCAAGGAACAGCAGCAGGGCCAGCGGCGGGATAAAGACCGCCAGCGGTAAATCTTTAGAAACACGGAGGTACATTTGGGCAGAAGAAAAAAGCTGATTAACAACTCCGATATTCCCCAGCACCAGATTGAGGCGATAGCCCGCTGTATCATGCCGGACATTCTCGCTTTCTACGAGAGCGAGGAGGGCCAGCGGGAATTTGCCGAATGGAAGAAGCAGAGGGAGGCGGAGAGGCAGGAGGCCGAAACGAAGAAGTAACGAAAAGGGCGGGCGCACCGTGCAAACGGCTGCGCCCGCCCTTTTTGCGTTTATGGGGTCGCTTTCTTCTTCCGTGGGCCTCTCGGCTTGGAGGTGGGCCTGCGCCGTACCCCGTTGCGGAAGTAGGTGCTTTCGTAACGGTCAAAGAAAAGCAATAATCCGAACCCATCGCCTATCGGAAACGGGTTCGGATTATATTGGTTTGGTGCCGGTGGCCGGACTCGAACCGGCACGGGTTACCCCACTTGATTTTGAGTCAAGCACGTCTGCCAATTCCATCACACCGGCAATTAACTGCAAGAGTTATTATACCAGCATTGGTTTAAAAAAGCAAGATGTCCAGAAAGAAAAATCTGCATAAAATTCATTTTTCTTGTTTTTCTTGTTTCTCTTGCCCTTTTTGTTGGGCTTGTTGTTTTCTTTTTCGCCAGAATTTTTTTAATAGCATTTTAATATGCCCAGAGAGTAATGTTAAAATAGCGATTCCTGACCCCACTGCTGTCAATAAATATAAACCTAAACCAGCAGCAATACCTAGCACGGCCAGAATAAAAACCCCCGCCGCCGTGGTAATCCCTGTTACAGCCCCTCCTGGCTCTTTCCAAATAATTCCCGCGCCAATGAAGCCGATTCCTGTCAATACACCTACCACCAAGCGGGCGGGATCCATACTTACACTGATTTCCGGGGGATAATATGCCGCACACCCAAGATAACCATAAGCGGAAATCATTGCGGTAATACAAGCCCCAGTACAAATTAAAATATGCGTCCTTGCGCCAACAGGTTTTTTATCCCGACCTCGTTCAAGCCCAAAGATTAACCCCAAAACCACTGCGATACCTAGTCGCAAAAACATTTCCCAAACAGGAAGATTCATCTGTATGCACCTCCGATTTCTCATTGTATGCAGAAAAGTACAAAAAATTTTCTTATACGGGAACTATTTTCCGAAACCTTCCGTCTTATCTATACTTCTGGCTATAGGACTAATTATATCAAAAGTCGAATCATAATCATACCAAAATTTTAATGAGGTAACCCATGAATACTCAACAAAACAATTCCAATCCGATTAACCTAGCGGAAGCGGCCTTAATTAAGCAAGCCCAAAAAGGCGATCAAGCTGCCTTTATGCAGCTGGTGGAAAGCTACCACAAACGAATTTTCAATATTGGCCTACGTATGTTAGGCAATCCTGATGATGCGGCGGATATGGCACAAGAGACCTTGTTAAAAATTTACCGCCGCTTAGCAGATTTTCGTGGGGAAGCTGCTTTTTCTACCTGGGTATACCGCGTAGCGGTAAATACCTGTAAAGATATGCTGCGCAGCGCTTGCCGCCGCAAAGAAATCACCTTTACTGATTTCTGCGGGGAAGATGATGACATTGTGTTCAACATTCCTGATTATCGGAATCTGCCTGAACATCAGTATGAAGAACAATTATTCGCACAACGCCTAAGGGAATTGATCGACGCTTTAGATCCACGTTTTCGTATCGTCATTCTCTTAAGAGAAATCGGCGGACTGAATTATGGGGAAATTGCAGCAGCAGTAAATATTTCAGAAGGTACGGTAAAGTCTCGTATTAGCCGGGCTAGAGCAGCCATGCGAAAAGCTTTCGTCCAATCGGGAACTGGATCCTCCACCGCGTCGTCTGATGATACAAAGGAGGTATCCTAATGGAAAAGCATAATTACGATTGTGACGCCATCCGGGCGCTACTCAGCCCCTACCTGGTTCAGGAAACGGGAGAACAAGAAAATCAGGCCATAGAAGCGCATCTACAAGTATGCGAAAGCTGCCGACAAGAACTGGAGCAACTAAAAGCATTGCAACAGGCTTGCAAAACAATGGAATTAGAGGAATTACCTTCTTACTACGCGGAAGAATTCCAAGAAAAACTCGCGCAAGAAAGTCACGGCAAAAAGAGCCGGCATCGTGCGGGAAAACATTGGGGATTGCTTGCGGCTTGCGCTTGTTTGCTCTTAGTTGTAGGGATTAGCGGTAGCAGTCTTCTCCTAGGTAGCTTGCGGATGGGCTCTAGCGGCGCAGCAGCGGAAAGTGCGTCATATAACAATGCAGCCGCCGATCAGGCTGCACCAGCAGAAAGCGGTTCCACCAAAAACTTTTCCCTTATGGTTATGCAAGACAGCGATACTGAAGAAATGGTGGAAACAGAAGGCGCGGAACAACTGGATGATGGCACCAGTGCAGTAGAATATGAACGAAAAATCATCCGTAATTATTCTTTGGATTTAAAAGTGGAAGATTTTGATGCTGCCTATGATCAGATATGCCAGTTAGCAGAAGAATATGGTGGCTATGTTTCCAGCGGGGATGTATATGATTACGAAGGCAGCACCTACCGGGATGGGTATCTGGCGATTCGCGTAGATTCCGACCGCGTGGAAGAAGCCATTGCTGCCATTAGCGAGCTAGGCTTTTTGGAAGGAAACCGATACAGCTCAGAAGATATCACCACAGAATATTATGACACCCAAAGCAGACTGGAGGTTTATGAAGCCCAGCGGGATCGGCTCCTTGAGCTTTATGCCCAGGCCAACTCCGTGGAGGAAATGCTCTCCATTGAATCTCAGTTAGCCAATACGGTGGCAAATATTGAATCGTTGGAAGGGATGATGCAATATTATGACCAGCTCACTTCCCTCTCCTTGATCGAGATCAATCTTTACACCCCGAGTAACTATGAGCAGTCAGTAGAACCCAAAGGCTGGGCCGGGTTTACCCAAAAAATCAGCGAAAACCTCTTTAGAGGGGCAAACAACCTCTTAGACAATTTGGCAAGTTTACTCTACGCTTTTGTCCGGGCCCTCCCCACCCTGCTGCTTTTGGCTGCTGTGGTTGTGGTAATTGTCCTGGTGATCCGTCGGATACGTCGGAACAAACAAAAATAAAAAATAAAATCGCCGTCCTGTCTATTCAGGACGGCGATTTTTTTATGCCCTTAGTCAATTATTCAGCCAGCATTTTTTCTGCAGCGCAAATCTTTACTGCCACACAGAACAACTCCATAGCCTGTTCCAGCTCTGGAATGGTGGGGAAAGAAGGAGACAGACGGATATTACTATCATCCGGGTCCTTCCCATAGGGATAGCTAGCGCCAGCGCCAGTCAGCACAACACCTGCTTCCTTGCACAAAGCCACAATACGCTTTGCGCAGCCTTTGGGGGCATAGAAGGAGATGAAATAACCACCCTTCGGCTTCATCCAACGGCAAACCTGCAAAGGAGCCAATTCTTTCTCTAGAATGCTGTCTACAGTCTGGAATTTGGGCCGCAAAATCTCTGCATGCTCCATCATCAGCTTGTCCACCGCTGCCAAATTAGGCAGGAAGCGGCAATGACGCAGCATATTCACTTTATCATAGCAAATAGCGCGCATAGCCATCTGTTTGCTGACCCAATCACAGTTGGCCGGGCTCATAGCCATGGCAGAAAGACCGCCGCCAGCAGTGGTCACCTTGGACGTAGAGGCGAACATGTAAATCCGATCCGCATGGCCCGCCTCAGCACAAGCCTGATACATATTGAGCAAATGATCCCTGTCATTAGGATACAGATGATGCAACACATAAGCGCAGTCGCAGAAAATACGGAAATCTTCCGCAGCTGTGGGCATGGCTGCCAACCGACGTACCACCTCATCCGAATAGGTAATGCCATCGGGATTGCTATACATGGGCACGCACCAAATCCCCTTAATGGAGGCATCATCCTTAACAAGGCTTTCCACCATATCCATATCCGGCCCGTCGGCTAACATGGGAATGGTAATCATTTCGATACCGAAATATTCGCATAAGGTAAAATGGCGGTCATAGCCAGGGGAAGGGCAAAGGAATTTGATCTTCTGACCGTCCCAAGGTTTCTGGCCTGCGCCAACACCGCGCACATAGTCCATGCCGATCATATCAAACATCAGATCCAGGCTAGAACTACCGCCCATAATGACCTGGTCCGCAGGAACACCAAAAATTTCACTAAATAAAGCTCTTGCTTCCGGGATACCGGTCAAACCGCCATAATTGCGGACATCCTGACCAGACGCATCCTTAAATTCCGTCATGCCGGCATACAAACCATTACTCTGATCCAAAATTTCCGTGCAAGGCTTCCCTCTGGACATATCCAGCTTCAAGCCTAAATCCTGAAAAGCCTTATACGCCTTCTGCTGTTCCGCAAGGAACTGTTGCAGCTGTTCCCGGCTCATTTTTGCCATGGGAACCTGTTGATTCTTGTCCACACAAGACATGAAAAACTCCCCCTTCTCCTGATCAAACCTCTTGATGATTCCTAAGCATTTCTATAATTGTGCCGTCCAGAATACCTCCTCCGGTAACAAGCACTTCTGTAAAACCAATGTGATCCAACAAAGCCAACCAGATATACAGCCCTTCGACAATAATCTCCCCGCGGCACTCTAGCAAAGGAGAATACTGACAACGCTCGGAGATGGACAGTGGCTCAAGACTTTCCACTAACCCTTCTAAATCGGCCCGACTAAGGGAAACGCCCTCAATCTCCTGCCGCTGGAAGGAGGTAAGCTTTCGCAAAACACCAGCTACTGTCGTAATGGTCCCCCCTACCCCAATAACTTGGGAAAGATGAGGCAGAACAGGATAAAAATCCTGCACCCGACGATAAATCTCTTGTCTAGACCAATGATTCTGATGGGCTCGTACTGCGCCGATATTCCCACTTAAATAACGAAGCTCCTTTTTTTCCGGATAAATCAACTCGGCAGAAGAACCGCCTAAATCAATAACCGGAACAGATTCTGTCAAAGAAAGAGCGGCACAGGCGCCAGTATAGGAAATCCTGGCTTCTTCCTTTCCCCTGAGAATTTCCACCTGAGGGGCTGTAGGCGCTGCAGTAGCAATTGCCGTCAACAGTTCCTCGCTGTTTTTGGCATCACGCACTGCGGAAGTAGCTACAATACGCGTTTGCGTTACCCCATGCTCGGCAATAATCTGCATAAATTCTTGAACGGCAGCCGCAGTGTGGGCAATGGGCTCTGCATGAAGCCACTGTTCCGTACCTGAACCAAGCCTGGTTGTTTTTAACCAGCTCCAACTACGCAGAATCTTCTCATTATCGGTTTCTGCAATCATTAATTGTACGGTATTGGAACCGATATCAATGGCAGCAAACATTGCTCCTCCATCCCAAAAATATTAATTAAATTATTATAGTCGTGAAAGCTTCCTTTTGTCAATATATAAACCTGATTTGCTTGGGAAAGAAGAACAGACAGCAAAAAGAATTGCTGTCTGTTCATTTGTCTACTAAGGACAAGCGCCAATTTTTTTATTTATTATTGCCACTGTTTTTCCGGGAATCTCCCCAGAAAAACAAAGCCACAGTACCAGGACCAGTATGGCTACCAATAGTGGTACCAATATGGTTGATCTCTACCTTGCCGTTTAAATGAGGGAATTGCGCTTCTACCAATTCTGCCACCGCCTGCGCATCCTCCAAGCACGCGGATTGGCAAAGATAGCATTTTCCGTCATACGCGGTCCCGCCTCGCGCATGTTCTACCATGCGGGCGACAATTTCCCGAATAACCTTCTTTTTGGTTCTGACTTTGGCCACAGGGGTTAATCTACCCAGTTCATCCATATTCAACAAGGGACAAATATTCAGTAAACCACCAATCATCCCGCTGGCCTTGGAAATACGACCACCACGGACATAATAGGTTAAATCTGTAGAGAAAAACCAATGGTGCAGCTCTAATTTATGTTCCTCTGCCCATGCTGCCAATTCATCCATCTCCATACCCTGATCCCGCAAATCTGCCAAGGTATCCATAAACAACCCATAGCCAGAAGAAGCACAAAGGGAGTCGATTATGCAAATTTTCCGTTCAGGGAAACGCTCTTTGGCAATGAGCGAAGCGTTCACCGCAGAATTATAGGTGCCAGACAAACCAGAGGAAAGGCAGACATGGAGGATATCCTTTCCTTCCTGTAAAAATTGGGAAAAATAATCTAGATATTCCGCAATATTCACCTGGGCAGTGCGGGTGCTTTTTCCATCTGCCATGGCCTGATAAAAATCATCAAAAGACATGGTTTGCCCCAAATCGTCCAAGTGTTCTACGCCATCTAAATAATAATGAAAACAGACATAAGAAATCTTACGTTGCGCAAAATGCTCTTTGGAGAGGTCCGCGGTGGAACAGCAACTGAGTACAAAATTGCTCATAGTGTTTTCTCCTTTTCTGTTTGTTCCCGTTGGGGTAGATCAGCTCCCCATGATATACTAACCAATGGGGGCGATGAAGGTTGATTTCAGTATAACATGCCCTAAAAAAATTTCACCCTTTACCTTTTCCCTCCCCCTCTATTTTGCTGAGGAAGTAAAAGAAAAAAGAGTAAAGAGGAAAAACCACTCTACTCTTTGAAGAGATTGCAACTATACGATTTAGAGGAAGACCAGCTAAACACCTTTCTTAATACGATAACTTAACCAGACCACCACTTCTGCTGGAATCACCACCAAAAACAACTGCCAAGGATTATAATGCAGCAGCAAGAGATAAATAATGCCAATGATGCAAAAGACCAAGGCTGCCACAATATAGACATTTCCCTTGCGCCGGTTCCAAATACAATTAAACACCAAAAGAGAAATTAAAGAAACCAAAACTGCAGCGGCAAAAATCAGCCATTCCAGACTACCTAATATCCAAAATACCACAAAAATTAAAATAGCCAAAGTCCATATGCCAGCAATACTAACCTGGATAACCGAAGCTTTGCTAAAGGTAGGCTGTTCCGGTTCTAAAGCAGGAGCCTGCCATTGATCATTGGCACTGAGGAGGTCATCTACCGTCACATGAAACAGGGCGCTAATTTGTTTCAACACATAAGCATCAGGAATTGCTTCGCCTCTTTCCCATTTGGAAACGGTTTTATCTGAATAATTCAGTTTTGCGCCTAATTCTGCTTGCGTTAGGCCAGCGCCTGTTCTAAGTTTGATTAAATGACTAGCAAAAATTAATTTTAGTTCGTCCATTCTATCATCCACCCAACAAAACAGGGTATCGTTTTTTCGCTAGATTTTCTTTTCCCCAATAGGAGTTCCTACGCAATATTTATATCATAGATACGTAAATGAAGTCAAGAATGCCCCGCATCCTGGGGAAAACAAAAAGCCGTATCCAGATCGGATACGGCTTTCTCATTCTTCAAAAACAACAAGGGTTATTCCGCAGAAGCAGTGATCTCTTCGATAGACTGCATAGCAACCACAGGCAGCTCCCCGTTTTGTACCATGCCTAATTTTTCTCGGGCGATTCGCGCTACATAAGCATCATCATTCAGCAATTCGATTTCTTCCATTTTCTCTTCATAAATTGCTGTCGCTTCTGCCAACTCAACATCATACTGTTCTTTTAAAACCAGCATTTTATTATATTCTATAATCTGGCTGACGATATGGAAAACGCCAAACATCACCAATACCATAAGCAGGACTGGGGCCCAGCGGAAATTCCGCCTCCGCACTCTTTGCTTATTCGTCATCCATATCCCCCTCTCCGAACAGTTCTAATGCTTCTCCGGGAATGACAATTACCGTTTCATAACCCTTAGCTCGCGCCCGCTGATAAATTGTAGCAACCGTACTTTCTGCTAAGTGAAGACGGGCGGCAATTTTTGCAGAACTTACGCCCGTTTCCTTCAGGGTTACCACCTGTTTTTCGCGAAAACTAAGGTTTTGTGCGTTGCGAATCTCAATCTTCACACTGTCACCCCGGCAACCATTACCGTAACTTTTTTCTTAGTGCCCTAATTGCTTTTCATTATACCAACATTACAACTACAAATCAAGTACAAACTTATGAAATATTTCTATTTTTAATTTTTTTTCTTCGCCACCAAGACCTTGTCATCAGCGACATACAAAAGGTAAGCAACTTGCCCGGTTTATGGGGGCCGTAAAGTTGCCGACGCTGTCGACGTCTAGAGGGTCGTTGCAAAGGACGGGTTGGTACCAGTGCCACGGCTAATGCAAACCCAGCACCAATCCAAAGAAAAACAGCGAAGCGGATCAATCCCCGCGTAAGCCAGAACCAAAAAAAGCAAATTACCCCAGCGGTTAGAAGTCCCCACAGCACATCTCGCAAAAATAAACGCCCTTTGGAAATCAGTACCTTGCGGCCACGTAATGACCAAAGGAAACCGGCAGCCATACCAGCAACCAAGGCCGCCAGCAAATCCTTTATCTGTTCTGCCAGGATCATTTCAGTAACCGTGCCAAGACGCTACGGCCCTTTTGTTTCAGGCTTTTCTCTTCTCTATGCTGGGAATAAGTAATGCCATCCACATGCCCGCTAATGGAGATTCGCCCATCCTCCAAATTAAAGGAGGAAATCTTCAGGCCCTGTCCATGAATATCAATTGCGCCTAAAATACTGTCCAACTGAATTTTTTCTTCTGTAAATCCAGCCACATCCCGCACCCCACTAATGGCCAAATCCTTTCTTTCGTCCAGAATAAGCCGATGCTTTTCCTCCGCCATAATCATTCCCCCCATATCAATTGCTTTCTCTATTCTATGCCGTCTACCCTGATTCATGACAAAAAGCATAAGAAAAAGCCTGTATATCCTTCTGTTTCCCTTCATAGGGACACAAACTGTCACCCCGGTTGAGAGGGAGTGGAGAGATCCACTCCCTCCTGCTCTTTTTTCTGCGTTATGCCGGGAGCGGAATGACCTCGCTCAGTGGCGGAAGGATTTTCGGTTGCTGCTCGTCCGGCTGCATGGCGCTGTCCACCAGACCGATATCCCGGTAGATGATGCGGACAGACTGGCTGGAATTGCGGGAGTATTTTGTTTCCCGTTCACCGACCTCAATGCGCTGGATGAACAGCCGCAGCAGCTCCGGCGTCAGCTCGTCGATCGCTGTGTATCGTTTGGCTTTCTCAATGAACGCCTCCACGTTGGCTTCCCGCGATTTGAGCTGTGCCAGCCGTTCTTCCTTTTTCGGAATTTCTTCTTCCAGAAGCCGCTGCTCGTCTGTGTAATCACCGGCGAGCATCCGATACTGCTCATCGGTCACGCGTCCCAGCACGTTGTCCTCATA
>CAKRYM010000044.1 GCA_934427095.1 uncultured Bacillota bacterium
CATCAGCTGGGTTTCGGTGACGATTTTGGTGGGCATCAGATTAAGGATCAGAAGATTCAGGGGACGGATATCCTGGCTTAACGCCCGGGTTTCCGTCATCACAAAAATATTTTCGTTTTGCAATATCCCGGTTGCCGGTAACCGGTTGGGGATCTTAATGGGCATGAACGATTCCCCCTTAATAGGTCTTAGATTTTCAGAGAAGCCTGTGCTTCAGGTTATTTCCGCAGAGCCTGTTCCAAATCGGCAATAATATCGTCCACATTTTCCAAACCAACGGAAAGCCGGATCAAATCTGGGGACACGCCAGCTGCTACCAATTCTTCATCACTCATTTGCCGATGGGTAGAACTGGCCGGATGCAGACAGCAAGTTCTGGCATCAGCCACATGGGTAACAATGGAAGCAATACGCAATTTTTTCATGAAAGCTTCGGCTCCAGCACGGCCGCCTTTTACCCCAAAGCTCACGACGCCACAGCTACCTTTGGGCAAATATTTCTGTGCCAACGTATGGCAAGGGTCTCCAGGTAGACCGCTATATTTCACCCAGGAAACCTCAGGATGTTGGTTCAAATACTCAGCTACTTTTAAGGCGCTTTCGCTGTGCCGCTGCATACGCAAATGCAAGCTTTCCAAACCTAAATTCAGTAAAAAGGCGTTTTGCGGGGACTGCATAGAGCCTAAATCCCGCATCAGCTGTACCGTCGCCTTGGTGATATATGCACCTTCAAGGCCAAAGCGCTCCGTATACGTCACACCATGGTAACTTTCATCTGGCGTACAAAGCCCAGGGTATTTATCCGCATGCTTTGTCCAATCAAATTTGCCGCTGTCTACGACACAACCACCCAAAGAAGCGGCATGGCCGTCCATATATTTGGTGGTAGAATGAGTAATAATATCCGCCCCAAAGGCGAAAGGCCGGCAAAGAACCGGGGTAGCAAAGGTATTATCCACAATCAGTGGTACGCCATGGGCGTGAGCCGCAGCGGCAAAACGTTCAATATCAAACACAATCAGTGCAGGATTAGCAATGGTTTCCCCAAACACCGCTTTGGTGTTGGGACGGAAAGCGGCCTCCAATTCTTCGTCAGAACAATCCGGCGAAACAAAAGTAAACTCTATGCCCATACGTTTCATGGTAACGGCAAAGAGATTATACGTCCCCCCATAAATGGTGGAAGAAGAAACAATATGGTCGCCGCAAGAGGCAATGTTAAATACACTATAAAAGCTGGCGGCTTGTCCAGAAGAAGTCAACATGGCTGCTGTACCACCTTCTAACGCCGCAATTTTTGCCGCGACATAATCATTGGTAGGGTTTTGCAGGCGGCTATAAAAATAACCGCTAGCCTCCAGGTCAAAAAGTTTGCCCATGGCTTCGCTGGTTTCGTATTTAAAAGTGGTGCTTTGAATAATGGGAATTTGCCGGGGTTCACCATTCCCAGGTTGATAACCAGCCTGCAAGCAAAGAGTTTCTATATCATAATCATTCATGTTGCCCATTGTGTATTTCCTCCTGGATAAACTGGCTAAAAACGCATAAACGTTACCTTTGATTATAACTTATGCTTATGATTTTTGTCAACATTAGGCCAATGGTTTTATCCCAGGGCTGGGCTTGCTATTTCAAGAAAAGACAAAGCTTTTCAGCGTAAAAATATAAATCCTTAACGAAAAAATATAAACCTTCTTTTAGGCCTAAAAACACAAGGCAAATAGCGAAAAAAATCCGAACCTACCAAAGCAGTTAAAGCAGGTTCGGATATCAGGTGGCCGTTATTATTTTACTGAACAGACCGAATCAGTCGTCATCCTCATGTTCTAAGCTATAGTCCATGATTGCAGAAGTTTCTGCGTTAATTTCATATTCATACTCATACTCCCCAGACACAAACTCCAGCTCATAGACGTTAATACCATCATCCTCATCCAACTCCATCTTAACAAAAGTTACGGCAGAAGAGGAGAGGCCAGCATGAGCCAAGGCAATTTCCTTGGCGCTCTCCAAGGAAATCAGATCAGCGTTTTGGGTTTGGTTGTAACCAGAAGAGGTAGAAGGAATCGCTTCATCATCTTTTTCCCGGCTATATTTTACCACCGCCCCCGTGGAAGCATCAATGTCATACTCATATTCATAACCGTTGGCCATGAATTCGATTTCATAGACAAAGATCCCGTCTTCTGTGTCCATATCCACTTCATAGCTGGTAAGATTTTCCATGGTAAACCCAGCGTGGGCTAAAGCGGCCGCCAAAGCGTTTTCTTGGCCAATATAAGCCTTCTCACTGGCGCTGCCCAGGGAAGAAACGCTGTCTAACGTCAAGGTATTGGACGTTAAAATGAGGTTTAGTTCATTAATGGACAAAGGCGCTAAATCCGCAAAGGTATGCTGCGTATTGGCCTGTGTGTTCGTGGTCAAAATGCTCTGAATCAGCTGCGCTTTACCAATGGTAATGCCATATTGATCAGCCAGCGCCTGTAAGCTGCTATCATCAGAAATGGTTTGGCTGAGTACGGCGCCGGAAAAGCCGTCAGTCTGTAAAAGCGCATTCACTTCCTGCGCCAAACGATCCTGCAAAGCCGTATCCTGACTTCCATCCACCGTAATCAGGATAGAATTGGCTAAATCATTAAGATAACCATTTTTCAGCATAGAACCAATCAAAGCATTGACCGTTACATCAATATTGCTGCCGGAAAAATCCATCTCCCCCACAACAATACGCCCATCTTCATTGAGCGGAACCACATCCAAAACCCGCTCTTTCTGATTAACGGTAATCTGTATACTGGGATTAACATCCAAGGAAACCGTAGAAGCCACAGCAAAATTACTGGTATAAGTCTGCACACCGAAAATACAGCCAAAGGCCAAGACCAAACAAGCAGCAATATTCATGACATAACGCTGCCAAGATCTACGCGTTTGGGTGATGGGCATCATGACCACGGTATTCTTTGCTTCTTTACAGTCAGAGAGGATGGAATCCAGCTGATCCGGAACGGCATGAGAAAACGCCACGTTGATTTTTTCCTTCAGTTCTGCGTCTTTCATCAGTGCTCCTCTCCTTCATAAATTTTTCGCAATTTTTTGATTGCCCGATTGTACTTAGAAAGCACAGTGGGTAAGGGCAACGCCAACAAATCCGCAATTTCCCGGTGTTTAAACCCCGACACTGCGTGCAATACCACAATTTGACTTTCTTCTGTGGAAAGCTGTGTCAAGCATTGGGAAACAATCATACGATCTTCCTGGGTCATACCTGGGTTATTCAGGGAAAGCATATCTTGTTCCAGTTGATCCAAGGGCGATGATTTGCCTCTTTCCCGTAATTTTTTTAAACAAAGATTTTTGGTGATGGTTAAAATCCAAGCCATCGGTTTCCCACTGGAACGATAACTTCCAGCCGCAGACCAAATCAAAACAAAACAGTCATGCAGAACGTCCTCTGCATCATGGCTATTTTTTAAGATGGAGAGGGCGAAACTATAAATTGATGCGCTTGCGCAATGATACAAATTCTCCAAAGCGGAGGCGCTTTCTTCGGTAATGCCGGCCAGGTATTGATCAATGATTTCGCCGCTACAAGCCGTCTTTCTATTCTCTGCGGAAATCAGGCCAAACAAAACACATTCCACTCCCCTCATATAGTTAATCCATTACATCAGCTGTTTATTGCAAGGTGTTGAAAATTTTTTATGATTACGCGATTTTTTACAGAAACCTCTTGCCAGAGTTATCTGTGATAATTTGTCGCATAACATAAATGCAGAGGCACATAAAAAATGCCCTAGGCGCCAAAACTTAGCTAACTATGGCAAAGGTCAGGCCTAAACGCTAAAACCAATGGGCTTAGGTTAAAAAACGCATCAAATAGACAATTAAGTTGTCCAAGGCAGATTAAATTCCCGGTCAATCATCCCAACGATTTCGTCCATAACTTCAGGGGTATTAGGCATTTCCCCATTATCAATCATCATGGCTGCGCCATAAAGAATAGATCGTACCACAAACAGTTTAATCCGGGTCACCTCGGGAGGCATTTTTACCTCTTCACAATACTTTTTCACCAACTTATATGTTGTAGAGCTTAGCCTGCTCTTTAGTTTTTGATGTTGGGCGTCAAAGCTACGATCCTTGGACATCAACACAGAACGAAAATAAGGGTTTTCCACCAAAAAATTAATATATTCCCGGCAGATAGCCAAAAGCTGCTCCCGAGTGGAAGACGCATGTTCCTGAATCCGTTTACTCTGCCGTTGCGTCCAAAGGCTTTTCCCATACTCAATCACGGCTGCAATAAATTCATTTTTATTGGCAAAATGTTTATATGGCGCTGCGCAGGAAACCCCACAAACCGAGGCAATACGTCGAACGGAGAAATCATTTAACCCGTATTGGTTTAGTTCCAGCAAGCCCTCCTGCACTAGCTTTTTTTTCAAATTCTGCTCTTGAGCTGCCATAATACCCTCCGCTTTTTTTAATCAGCAAGCTTATTATATGTCTTGAAAGGGCTTCCTGTCAACCGCCAGGGTTGACAAAAACAGGAAGAAGTGATATAATGCGCCATAAGGTTATCGGTGATAACCAAAATACATTTATTTTTAAAGGAGATATACCATGATTTTTGATGCAATAGCAGAATTGATCGCAGAACATAACGATTGTGACGTTTCCGAAATTACCATGGAAAGCACCTTTACCGAACTGGCCATCGATTCCCTGGATATGGTGGAAATGCTGATGAATCTCGAAGACAAAGTTGGTTTCGAAATTGAATTGGATCAAAAAGTAGAAACCGTGGGTGATCTGGTCAAATTCATCGAATCCAAAAAAGCGCAGGCATAATCCCCTATTTTTACCGCAATTATTTTATCCATCATCTTGGCTACTAAAGTAGCCAAATAATTTTACTCATAAGTTATCACTGATAACTTAAGTTTTTTTGTCGAATAGTTATCACTGATAACCTTTACTGCGCAAAGTGTTGGAGGATTTATATGATCAAAACCCCGATTTGTGATCTACTGGGGATAGAATATCCTGTTTTTCAGGGCGGAATGGCTTGGGTTGCTGATGGTAAGCTGGCTTCCGCAGTATCAGAAGCCGGCGGCCTGGGGATTATTGCAGCAGGTAATGCTTCTGCTGACTATGTCCAAGAACAGATTCGCTATGCCAAAACTCAGACCAACAAGCCTTTTGGCCTTAATATTATGCTAAAAAGCCCTTTTGCTGATGAAGTTGCTCAAGCTGCAGCGGAAGAACGAGTAAGCGTGATTACCACCGGCGCCGGCGACCCCAGCAAATACATGAAGCTCTGGCAAGACGCGGGAATTAAGGTGATTCCCGTTATTCCCTCTGTGGCCTTGGCCAAACGAGTGGTTCGCGGCGGCGCTGTGGCCATCATTGCTGAAGGTGGGGAAAGCGGCGGCCATGTGGGAGATTTAACCACCATGGCGCTGGTTCCTCAGGCGTGTGATGCCGTGGATGTACCGGTTATTGCCGCAGGCGGCATCGCCGATGGCCGGCAAATGGCTGCGGCTATGCTTTTGGGTGCAGTGGGCGTACAAATGGGAACCCGCTTCCTCGTCAGTTATGAATGCTCTATTCACCCCAATTATAAAGAAAAAGTGTTAAAAGCCACGGATATTTCCACCGTGGTTACTGGTAGACGCTTGGGCCATCCGGTCCGTAGCATCAAAACGCCCTTCACCCAAAATTATCTGAAAGCGGAATATTCCTCAGAATCAGATGAAGACCTGGAAAATCGTGCGGTTGGCGCTTTACGACTTGCCGTACAAGAAGGCGATACCCAGAACGGATGCTTTCTGGCTGGGCAAATCGCTGCTATGGTCAAAAAGGAACAGTCCGTAGCGGAAATTATTCAAGAAGTGGTGCATGAAGCAGAAAGTGTACTAAAGGGGGCGGGGAAATGGCTGGTATAGCAATTGTTTTTCCTGGTCAAGGCGCACAAGAACCCGGCATGGGGCAATCTCTAGTAGAATATAGCGCCGCTGCACGGGAAGTCTTTGCCCAGGCTGACGCTATTCGCCCTGGGACCACTGAGCAATGCTTTCATGGCACCATGGAAGAGTTAATGATCACCATCAATACGCAGCCTTGCCTTTGGGTGGTGGAAATGGCAGCTATGGCAGCCCTAGCGGAAGCCGGTGTTAAGGTTGACGCTACGGCTGGGTTTTCCTTGGGGGAATTGGCTTCCCTTACGCTTGCCAAGTCCGCTGATTTTTCCACTGGCTTCCAATTGGTTTGCCGGCGTGCTGCTTTGATGGATGCAGCTTCCAAAGCGGAAGACGCGGCCATGGCAGCTGTAATGAAATTAGATGCCAAAACCGTTGACCAGCTTTGCCAGGGTTTTGCCCATGTTTGGCCGGTCAACTACAATTGCCCCGGTCAGATCACCGTATCTGGCCGTCGGGATGAGCTAGAACAGTTTTTGCCTGAAGTAAAAGCAGCAGGTGGAATTGGGAAAATGCTGAAAGTCAGCGGCGCATTTCATTCCCCGCTTATGCAAAGCGCTGCAGATCAATTCGCCAAAGATTTACAGCAATATACGTTTGCACCGCCGCAAATCCCTCTGTACGCCAATTATAGCGGACTCCCCTACCCGGACAACGCGGAAGGGGCGCGGGAATTGTTGACCAAGCAAATTTGCAACCCTGTCCACTGGCAGACCATTATTGAAAATATGGCTGCTGCAGGAATCGACACCTTCATTGAAGCCGGTCCTGGAAAAACCTTGAGCGGATTCATCAAACGTACCTTGACAGACGTCCGTATCCTCTCTGTTTCCGATGCGGATACGCTCAAGGCAACATTGGAGGAATTAAAGGCATGCTAAAAGATAAAGTTGCTGTAATCACTGGTGCATCCAGGGGGATTGGCGCGGCTACGGCTAAAGAATTCGCTGCAAAAGGCGTACATATCGCTATCCTTGATCTTTGTGAAAAAGAAGCAGTCGAAGGCGTCTTATCCGATTGTTTAGCCATGGGTGTTAAAGCGCAAGCTTGGAAATGCGATGTTGCCGATGCTGCAGCGGTAAAAGAAACTGTTGCTTCCATTCGGGAAACTTTTGGGTCCATTGACATTCTGGTGAATAATGCCGGGATTACTAAGGATGGCCTCATCGCCACCATGAAGCAGGAAGCTTTTGAAGACGTAATCCGGATCAATCTGGGCGGCGTTTATCACATGACACGTCATATAGCCCCCTTGATGATCCGGCAACGCTGGGGCCGTATCATCAACGTCAGTTCTATTGCTGGGTTGATGGGTAACAGCGGTCAGGCAAATTATGCCGCATCCAAAGCCGGTATCATTGGCCTGACCAAGTCCGTGGCTCGAGAATTAGCGGCCAGAGGCATTACCTGTAATGCTGTGGCGCCTGGTTTCATCCAAACGGACATGACCAAAGATATCACCGAAAATAACAATATGCTGTCAGCGATCCCTCTGGGCCATATGGGGCAGCCGGAGGACGTGGCGCGTACCATTGCCTTCCTGGCTGAATCCGACTATATCACCGGCGAGGTGATCCGTATTGATGGCGGACTCGCAATGTAGGAGGTAAAGAAGTGCGTAGAGTAGTTGTAACAGGAATGGGGATTGTTAGCCCCGTTGGTAATACCATAGATAGCTTCTGGGAAAATATTGTTGCAGGTAAACACGGAATTGCACCCATTACCAGCTTTGATACCACCGAGTACAAAGCAAAGCTGGCCGGAGAAGTGAAAAACTTTGATCCTAAGCAATACATGGAAAAAGCCGATATTCTCCGTTCTGACCGTTATGCACAGCTGGGGCTTGCTGCCGCAGTGCAGGCAGTGGAACAAAGCGGCATTATCCCTACCGTAGAGCCGGAACGCATCGGTGTATATTTTGGTACCGGCATCGGTGGGATCCAAACGCTAGTCGCTGAACATAATAAAATGCTCTCCCGCGGACCGCGTAAGGTTTCCCCATATTTTGTTCCCATGTTGATTTCCAATATGTGTGCGGGCATGATTGCCATCCGGTATGGATGCAAAGGTGCGGCAATGCCCGCAGTCACTGCCTGCGCCTCTGGGGCCAACGCCATTGGGGAAGCAGTTCGCGCTATTCGTCATGGCTATGCGGACGCTATGATTTCTGGGGGATCTGAAGCTGCCATTACGGAAATCAGTATTGCTGGATTTATCAATATGCAGGCTTTATCCACCTCGGAAGATCCCGATGCCGCAAGCCTTCCTTTTGACAAACGGCGGGGCGGATTCGTAATTTCCGAAGGCGGTGCTGCTTTGGTTCTAGAGGAATATGAACACGCCAAAGCACGTGGCGCAGAGATTTTCGGTGAGATCTGCGGGTATGGCTCCACCTGTGACGCTTATCACATTACTGCTCCCAAGCCTGACGCAGAAGGCGGTACCAACGCCATGATTCAAGCTTTTAAAGAAGCAGGATACAATGGAACTGAACAAGTTTATGTCAATGCTCACGGTACGGGCACGCCCTTAAACGATTGCATGGAAACCTTGGCCATCAAAAAAGCCATGGGTGAAGAAGAAGCGCGGAAAGCAATCATTAGCTCCACCAAATCCATGACTGGGCATTTGCTGGGCGCTGCTGGGGCTACGGAAGCCATTGTTAGCTTATTGGCGTTGAAAACGGGCATTATTCCCCCTACCGTCAATTTGCGGGAACCTGATCCGGAATGCGACTTGAACTATATGCCTTTGGAGGCGGTAAAAGCCCAAGCTTCTCTGGCGGTATCTAACTCCCTTGGGTTTGGTGGGCATAACGCTTGCCTGGCTTTCCGGAGAGTTTAGTTGGATCTACGGTTGATTTCCTTTTCAAGAAATCGATCACCTGATGAAAGGAGCAACCATGAATCTGGAAGAAATCAAAACAATTCTCCCCCACCGGGAGGGTATGTTGCTAGTGGAAGAAGTACGGGAAGAAAATGGTACGGCTTTTGGTACCTATCATGTGCGGGGAGATGAATGGTTTTTACAGGGACATTTCCCGGATAACCCCGTAGTTCCTGGGGTTATTCTTTGCGAAATGTTGGCTCAGGCCACCTGTGTACTCATGCGTGACCAAATTCAACCTGGCACCATTCCCATGTTCACTGGATTAAACAATGTTCGGTTTAAATCCCCTGTTCGGCCAGGTGATACCTTTTGTTCGGAATGCCGTATTGTAAAATGCAAACCGCCCTTTTATTTCGCAGAAGGAACGGGGGCGGTAAATGGTGTGCTTTGTATCAAGGCAGAGTATTCTTTTGCTCTAGCCAAAATTTGATGTTTCCCGCTGCTCAGATTTTCTGAGCAGCGAGGATCCCCATTTTCTTAAGAGGTGAATTTCCATGGATCCATATACCCGCCGCGTTTATTATTATGAAACCGATCAAATGGGTATTGTGCATCATTCTAATTATATTCGTTGGATGGAAGAAGCAAGGCTGGATTATATGCGTAAGGCAAATCTGGCTTATACCATTGTTGAGGATGCAGG
>CAKRYM010000045.1 GCA_934427095.1 uncultured Bacillota bacterium
GCCCATGTACCCAGGAGCTACTTCGTATTTACCGAATACGATGACTAAATTGCCATCATCGGCAAAGTAGAAATTGTGGTTTTCGTCAATAGAGGTGAAATTCCATTCAGCATATTCGGCATCTAGCCAATACGTCAGGCTATCGTCTGCATCCATACGTTCTTGCATTTGGCGTTGGATATCCTCGCTTATGGCTTGAGCATAGTCGCTGTCTGCCTGGAATAGATCTTTTAGTCCGACAATTTCACCAGATTTTTTGTCAATATGGTAAAATTTATAATAAGTGTTGCTGCTGCCTGCTCCTTGATAGACCGTGAGCTTAAGGGTAAACCAGTCCTTGCTATCCGTAAGGATGTCGTAGTCAATGCTAAGTGAAGTATGGGCTTCCTCGTCTAAGGCTTCCATGTCTGCATAGAACTGGTCAATAATGGTGCTGGTCAGCTCCTGCACATCATTGTTGATCTTGTTGGCTGCCGTGCTATCATCCTGGATTTCTGGGATATTGGCAGTCATTTGATGATAGTCATCTTGGTAAATATCATTTCTTATGGTTACAACACGCACGATATCGCCAATGACAGGAATTTTTTCCATGGCCTGGGCAATATTGGGGCTGAGGTTAGGCAGGGCTAGAAAGACCACTAACACTACGGCAAAGCTTTTCACTAGGACTGGCCACCAAGGGCGGTTCAGTCGAGGCTGAGATTGTGTTTCTTTGTCCGGTAGGGCAGCCAGGGTTTGATTGATGCTTTCCTCAATTTCCTTGGGAATTTGTGGTCTTGAGGACCTGGCAGCACGCTGTAGTTCTTTGTCAAAATGGTCCATTTGTTAAACCTCCTTGTCCAGCTGGTCCCCGAGCTTGGCTTTTAATTGCCGGCGGGCACGGGAGAGTTGCTGCTTTACGGCATTAGGCGCGCTGTCCATCATTTTGCTGATTTCCTTTATGGAGAAATCTTCATAATAAAAGAGGACAACGACTTCCCGGTAAGGCATCCGTAAGCTTTGTACAGCGTCCCAAAGGGATAGTTTGGTGTTGATATCCACGGATTCATTGGGAGAGGGAATATCCCATTGGTCGTTTAGACATAGCAAATCTCGCCGGCGCCGGTAAATATCGTATGCGGTATTGGCTAATATCTTCATGACCCATGGTTTAAATTTTGCTTTGTTTTTTAGTGTATCAAGATGATCATAAGCTTTCCAGATGCAGTCCTGGACAGCATCCTTGGCGTCCTCATTGTTTTGAAGGATGCTGTAGGCAAGAGTATACATACTGCTCTGGTAAGTATGGATATTATGGCAGAACCAGGCCTTTTCGTCCTGCATATAGAATCGTCCCCATTCGTGTCAGTTCTATCCTTGGGCAACGGCTTTTTCCAGAAGCCAATCGCACCAAAGTGGATAATATTTCCCCAAAATATGGGTATTGTCGCTGGAATAATCTGCGCGAAGATTGCCGTCCTCATCATCGAAAAGCTCGTTGATATTCAGATAGAAAATATCCTGGCCATTGGCAAAAGCTGCAATTGCCTGATTAAACCGGTCAATGGCGGTATTATTAAACGTTGGATCAGAATCGGAACGGCTACGGGTTACATGTAGATTCCCTTCAATGTAGATGATCGCCTCTGGCTGCATTTCTTGGACTTGGCTGATCAACTCTTGGTACTTATCTACAGTGGAAGTAAACTCGTATCCCAACTCGTTTATTCCCAGCATAATGTATATTTTGCCATAAGCTTTGCTCTGAAGCAATTCTTCTAAGGTGACTTTACCAACAGAAGGGACAGAAATTTGAGCCGTTTGAACATTATAAACGCTCATCCCTGTATCCGCGAAGAAATCCGCATTCGTAATGGTACCGTACTCTGAAATACCCACGGTACGGGAGTCGCCGATAAACAAAGCATCGTCAAAATAAGAAAAATCCATGGCCCCTTGGGAAGGGGAATTCTCCTCTGTAGATTCTGGAGAGCTTTCCCCTGTTGTCGGCTTTTGTTGATTCTGCGCTAGGGGAGAAGGAGAATCTTCCTTTTTCGAAGGTTGTTTATCTTGTATCCCTTCATCTTCGGGGACGGAAAAGGAAGGGGTCTGTTCTTCGCTGTTTTCTTGCATTGATTTGTCGGGGACGTTGTTGTGGGTGTTAATGGCTTCCACCACAAAGGGGAAGAGGATGAGGAAACTGACAGCAAATAAGACGGCGAAAAGGTTAATTTTTTTTTGTTTCATAGACAACCTCCAAGGTCTGTTATCCAGTAAATGATTCTTTGGCCTGGTTAAAATCGGAAATAGAGGAAGGGGTCATTCAGCCCTTTATACATACAGTAAACAGACGCCCAGAATACAACCAGAAGAAATAAAGTACCCCAGAAAGAATCATGTTTTTTGCTAAATAATTCATAGGGCAGTTTGGTGATGAAGAAAAAACAAATCAGTAGCAAGAGGCCGTAATCTTTCGCATATTTGAGATAATCTTGGTGAAAGACCACGGTTGCTTCTGTTTGAGAAAAGAAAGGAAACAAGCGGTCTAAAAAGAGGCTTAGCTGGGATAAATCTGTGATGGCAAAAAGAGACCAAGAAAGCGGGATAAGGATCAGCAGATAAAGATGTCCTAGAGAAGGATGGTGATCCAGAAAAGTTTTTAGACCAAATTTTTCTAGAGAAAGAACAACAAAGAAGCCTAATCCCCAAAGGAGAAAATTTAGACTGGCTCCATGCCATAGTCCCGTAAATAACCAGACAATCAACAGGTTAAATATCATTCTGGCTTTTCCCTTGCGACTGCCGCCTAAGGGAATATAAACATATTCCCGGAACCAACGGCCTAAGGTGATATGCCAACGCCGCCAGAATTCTGTTATGCTCAAGGAAAGATAAGGATGGCAAAAGTTTATGGGCAAGCGAAAACCCAACATCCTACCTAGGCCGATGGCCATTAGCGAATAGCCAAAAAAGTCAAAGTAAATTTGAAAGGTATAAGCGAATAGCCCCATCCAAGCAAGAGGTGTCGTAATGCTTTCATACCCTATGGTAGACAAGGCCGTCCATAACCCCGCAATCCGATTAGCCAGCAAAACTTTTAATCCTAATCCGAAAATGAACATTTGCAAGCCGGCTATCAGATCTCTTTTGCCGCAGGTGCGGGTTTTAAGTTGATTCTTGATTTCCGTATATGTCACAATTGGTCCGGCAATTAATTGCGGAAACATGCAGATATAGGTGCCTAAATCAATCAGAGAACGTTCGGCTCGATATTTTCCCCGGTATACGTCGATCAGATAGGAAACGATTTGAAACGTGTAAAAACTGATGCCGATCGGCAGAACGAGGCCTAATGGCTTAATTTGGACATTCCCCTGGGGAAAAATGCCAATCAATATTGCATTGATGCCAGAAAAAAGGAAATCCGCATATTTAAAGACAAAAAGCCAGCTGAAATTATAGATAAGGCCGAGGATAAGAATACGCTTTTTCCTACTGGCCGGATGGTTCATGATTAGTGCTAACAGGTAATTGACGAGAATGGAGGCGATGATTAACAGGATATAAAGAGGGTGATCTAAGGTGCCTAGTGCGTAAAAAACAATACTCCCCAGACACAGGATCAGATTACGAAATTTTTGGGGGACCAGGAAATAGCAGATGAGAAAAGCAGGCAAAAAATAAAAGATAAACTCCAGACTGCTGAATACCAATTTCCCGACCCCTTTCGTGTTCTTTATCTATAAGACGGAGGAAAAAACGAAAGGTGACAAAAAATAACGCCGTCCCTAGAATTTACCTAAGAACGGCGTTGTTTCATGTAAAATGGTTTACCAGATATTCAGGAGTCTCTGCATGCCAAGACTCACTGCGGCAATAGCAACCCAACAACATAAACCCAGGATGATAGGTTGCCCGCCGGTTTTGATTAACTTAACGAGATTGGTGTTCAGCCCAATGGCGCCATGGCCATAATGATGAAGAACTTGGATAATTCCTTTAAGGGAGAGAATGCAGCAGGGCTTACCCCAAGAGAAACACAAATCGTGGTGATGATGGAGGCCAAAACAAAAAAGAGAATGAAAAATGGGAAGACGTTTTTTAAATGAAAACGATTTTCTCTTTGCTTATGTTTGGCTTGTAAGATTGCCAGTACCAAAGTAATGGGGATAATAGCCAAGGTTCGCGTTATTTTGACAATGGTGGCATGATCTAGTGCATTGGCTCCAGGATGCATCCCATCCCATGCGGCTGCCGCAGCCGTAACAGAGGAGGTGTCGTTTACTGCGGTCCCTGCAAACAGGCCAAACCCTTCATTACTGAGCCCCAGCATGGCCCCGAGGGTGGGGAAGACGAGGGCAGCGATAACATTGAACAGAAAAATAACGGAGATGGATTGGGCGATTTCTTCATCGTCCGCATGAATCACCGGAGCCCCGTGGCCGCAATGGCAGAACCGCCGCAGATCGAAGACCCAATGCCCACTAACATGGAGATATTTGTGGGGATAGACATCACTTTGTGCAACAAAAAGGCCACAATGAGGGAGGTAGAAATGGTGGATAAAATAATGGGTAAAGACATTGCACCCACCTGTGCTATTTCTGACAGGTTAAGGCCAAATCCCAATAAAATGACGGCATATTGCAAAACTTTTTTGGAAGTCCATAAAATCCCTTGCTGGAAAAGGCCTTTGCTTCGCCAAAAACAGGTGATTAACATGCCCGCCAGGATAGCAAACACCGGACCACCGATGACGGGAAACCATTTCCCCAATACCCAACAAGGTACCGCTATCCCCAGGCAGATAAAAATTCCTGGTCCCATCTTCTTTCCCCACTCCATTTCTCTTTCCCCCTTGCTTAATGTTTTGGTTTTCTTTGCGTTACTTATTATAATGGAATGGTTTGATTAAGTAAAATTATTCTTCTTTATCTTATCATAAAGATATGTTATGATATGAAAAAGGAGAGTAGCAGATGTTAGATTTTCGCGTAGACACATTTTTAACCGTATGCCAGACCATGAATTTTACCCGGGCGGCGGAAATATTGCATATTACGCAACCTGCTGTTTCTCAGCATATCAAAGCGCTGGAAGCACAGTATGGAACCAAATTATTCACCTATGTAGGGAAACAATTGGCCTTAACAGAAGCGGGGAAGCTTTTCTTGCAAACAGCAATTACCATTCATCATGATGATTGCCATTTGCGGGATGCTATCCAGCAACTGAGAAAAACCCGGCGGCTCAATTTTGGCGCCACCCTAACCATTGGGCAATATGTGATGCCCACTGCGTTGATTGGCTTATTGAACAAAGAGCCAGAAACCCAGTTAAGGATGATTATGGGGAATACGGAAAAATTATTGGCCCTTTTGGACCAGGGGGAGATTGATTTTGCCCTAGTAGAAGGTTTTTTCTCGCAGCAATGTTATGAAAGCCTTTCGTACGGTCGGGAAAGATATATCCCTGTCTGTGCTTCGGAATATCAATTTTGTCAACCAGTCAGGAGAATAGAGGATTTGCTAGGAGAACGGTTATTGGTACGTGAGCCTGGTTCTGGTACCAGAGAGGTATTGGAAAGAGCCCTAGAGGAGCATCATTTGTCGTTGCAGGATTTTCATCTGCTTACTGAGCTAGGTAGTCTAGATGTGATCAAGACCCTGGTTTGTGCTGGCGTGGGAATTTCCTTTTTCTATTTCCCCGTAGTAAAAGCGCAACTGGAAGAAGGCTGTTTAAGGGAAATCCCTTTGGAAAACTGTACCATTACCCATGATTTTCATTTTATCTGGCGGAAAGACAGTGCCTTTGGCACTTACTATCAACAGGCTTTTCAGATGCTAAAGGGAGAGGAAAGAGGGTAGACATAAAATAAGCTTAACCTAAAGAAAGGCCACTCGGTGGAAGTAGCGCCTAGCGCAACCACAGAGTGGCCTTTCTTTGTGAGATAGAACCGATTTGTTGTAACAAATCGGTTAAAAGAGCCCGCTGATTCTTCCCGTGTCGTCCACGTCAATATTTTCTGCAGAAGGCACCCGGGGAAGGCCCGGCATGGTCATAATTTCGCCGGTCAAAACGACGATAAAGCCAGCGCCTGCAGAAACGCGAATATCTTTGACCGTGATGCTAAAATCCACCGGGGCGCCTAAGATATTCTTATCATCGCTAAAGGAATACTGAGTTTTGGCCATACAAACCGGTAAATCACCAAAGCCAAGTTCGTTGAGAAGGTCGATTTTTTTCTGGACGGAGGGAAGAATTTGGCAATCCTTGCCGCCATAAATCCGCTGGGTAATGGTGCGGATTTTTTCTTCAATAGAAGTCCCCATTTCATACGCATAGGTGAAGGGAGCATGGTCTGCTTCACAAAGCCGCATGACCTCTTCTGCTAAAGCGATTCCTCCTTCGCCGCCTTTGGCCCAAACGTCAGACAAAATAACCTTAACGCCCAGTTCATCACAATGTTTAATGACGGTATTGATCTCCGCTTGCGTATCATTGGGAAACCGGTTGATGGCTACGACTGCGGGGAGATGAAAGACTTGGGTAATATTGGTTACGTGCCGGTGCAAATTGGGTAACCCCTTTTCCAAGGCAACGAGATCCTCTTGTTGCAATTGGCTTTTGGGTAGTCCACCGTGCATTTTTAGAGCGCGGATCGTGGCCACAATCACCACGGCGGAGGGGCTAAACCCGGCATTACGGCATTTAATATCCAAGAATTTTTCTGCACCTAGGTCTGCGCCGAAGCCTGCTTCGGTTACTGCATAATCCCCTAGCTTCAACGCCATTTTTGTAGCCATAATGGAGTTGCAGCCATGGGCAATATTGGCAAAAGGACCACCGTGAATAAAGGCGGGAGTTCCTTCCAGTGTTTGGACAAGATTGGGCTTAATGGCATCTTTGAGCAACGCTGTCATAGCGCCAACAGCGTGAAGATCTTTGGCGGTTACAGGTTTATTGTCAAAGGTATATGCAACGATAATGTTACCTAACCGTTCTTTTAATTCAGCCAAATCATTGGATAAGCAGAAAATCGCCATGATTTCAGAAGCAACGGTAATATCAAAGCCGTCTTCTCGCGGCGTCCCATTGGTTTTTCCATGCAGGCCATCTACAATAAAGCGGAGTTGCCGGTCATTCATATCCATACAACGTTTCCAGACAATACGGCGAGGATCAATGTTTAGTTTGTTCCCCTGATAAATATGATTGTCTAGCATGGCGGCAAGAAGATTATTCGCCGCAGTAATGGCATGGAAATCGCCGGTAAAATGCAAATTGATATCTTCCATGGGAACTACTTGGGCGTACCCACCGCCAGCAGCCCCACCTTTGATGCCGAAGACCGGCCCCAAAGAGGGTTCTCTTAACGCCACAACCGCTTTTTTGCCCAAGCGTTGTAATGCATCTGCCAATCCAATGGTGGTCGTGGTTTTTCCTTCGCCAGCTGGCGTAGGCGTAATGGCCGTAACCAGAATTAACTTGCCATTTGAAGCGGGATGCTCTCGCAGTAGCGCGTCGCTAATTTTTGCTTTATAACGGCCATAGGGTTCTAAATACTTGTCCTCAATACCGATGGATTCCGCGATTTCGCGAATGGGTTTCATTTCCGCCGCCTGGGCGATTTCTATATCGCTTTTCATGGACTTTTTTGCTTACTCCTTTCCCGTTTTCATCAGACTACCTGTTTGGCAAAACCAGTTTGCTTTATTTGAAATAACGAACCGCAGAGACAAACATCCGCATATCGTATTCTCCCGGTACGTTTTGGTAAAGCCCATAACCCATTCGTTCTGCATGCCCCATCTTCCCAAAAACGCGTCCATCTGGCGAAGTGATGCCTTCTATTGCGGCAATGGAATTGTTGGGGTTGAAGCGAATGTCTTGGCTTACATTACCATCTAAATCCACATATTGCGTGGCAATTTGTCCGTTAGCTGCTAGCTCATGCACCAATTCTTCTGAGGCGATAAAGCGGCCTTCACCGTGGGAAATCGGTACGCTGAAAATTTCCCCAGGCGTTGTCCCTGCTAACCAGGGGGATTTATTGGAAGCCACTCTAACCCGAACAATGCGGGATTGGTGACGGCCAATGGTATTGTAGGTTAGGGTAGGGCAGGTGGCGTCCGTGTCAATGATTTTCCCGTAAGGAACTAAGCCAAGTTTCACTAAAGCCTGGAAACCATTGCATATACCGGCGATCAGCCCGTCCCGTTTTTCCAGTAAAGCATGGACTTCTTCCTTGATTTCCGCATTGCGGAAAAAGGCAGTGATAAATTTGCCAGACCCGTCTGGCTCGTCGCCACCGGAAAAACCACCAGGGATGAGTATCATCTGGCTTTCCCGCAAAGCAGCAGCGAATTCCTCTACGGAGCGGGAAATATCCTCTGCGGTTAGGTTACGGATCACCATAATCTTAGATGTAGCCCCTGCGTCAGCTAAGACTTTAGCCGTGTCGAATTCACAGTTGGTGCCGGGGAATACGGGGATCACCACTTGGGGCTTCGCGCATTTTACTTTAGGCGCGGGATAGGTAGAAGCCTGATAAGTGAACTTTTCTAAGCAGGGCGTTTCCTGCGGAATATTGCAGGCAAAGACGGGTTCTAATTTATCTTCATAGGCCTGCAAAAGGGAGGTTAAAGAAAGCTTTTCTTCCCCTAAAGAAAGTTCGGCCGCTACTGTGGTATAGCCTAAGGTTTGGCCTAATTCCACTGGTTCGGCCATTTCCAGGATGAAGCCGCCGTAGCAGTAGCCGAATAACGTTTCCAGTGGCAGTCCTGCTGTATAACGGAAGCCCAGCCCATTGCCCAGGCACATCTTCAGTATGCCCTCGGCTACACCACCGTATACCGGCGTATAGGCCGCCATAACCTTGCCTTCTGCCATAAGCTGCTGCACCTGTTGATAAAGAGCGAGTAGAGAAGAAGTAACAGGTAAATGGTTTGCGTCATATTCCGGTTTCAGTAGAATGACCTGATGATCAGCGCCTTTAAATTCCCCTGAAATGACTTGATCGACTTTGCCTGTGGTAACCGCAAAGGAAACCAGGGTGGGGGGCACATTCAATTGCTCAAAGGAGCCGCTCATGGAATCCTTACCACCAATTGCGGCGATACCCATTTCCTTCTGGGCTTTAAACGCGCCTAGCAAGGCAGACAGTGGCTTGCCCCAACGTTTGCCATCGGCCAGGGGTTTTTCAAAATATTCCTGGAAGGTCAGATAAATATCTTGATATTTTGCCCCTGCGGCAATGAGTTTACTGACCGATTCTACCACTGCCAAATAGGCTCCGTGGTAAGGGGATTGCTCGGTAATAAAGGGATTGTATCCCCAGGACATAAAGGAGCAGGTGTTGGTATGCTTCTTTTCCACGGAGATTTTATGCACCATGGTCTGGGCTGGGGTCAATTGATATTTACCCCCAAAGGGCATAAGCACCGTGCCTGCCC
>CAKRYM010000046.1 GCA_934427095.1 uncultured Bacillota bacterium
AGGAGTATAAAGATATGAACACCTGGCATCTACAAATTCGTGAAATATATCCAGAGGAATACCATTTTCTGAAGGAATTTCTCTATCAGGCGATCTATCTCCCCCAAGGAGTAGAACCACCGCCCCGGTCTGTGGTGGAGCATCCGGAGCTTCAGGTCTATATTGCGGATTTTGGCACACAGTGCGGTGATTATTGTCTTGTGGCAGAAGCGGACGGAACGATTTTGAATGTGGAAAAAAATGATGGGGGTGTTACAGGCGAACAGACCTACATTTTTGCTATGCCAGCCTCTGATGTAACAGTAACAGGGGTGTTTCGGAAAATTTCCACGGAATTTACTCTGTCACCAAGCACTTTGGAGTTTGAGGTCTATGAAGGCTATACCTCCGACGATGTAGAGCCTGTTACTGTAACCATTACCAATACCGGAGATTTAGATGTAACATTTGAAGGATCTTATGCTCTACCAACAAGCCAATATTATGATATTCAACCTGCCGAAGGCGGTTGGGGCGGAATCAATGGGCGAGAAATTACAATTGTGCCCGGCGGAAAGGGCTACACTGGCGTAGTGAACGAGGTAGGCGAAGAGACCACATCGGAAAACGGCCTGCCAGAGCCGGGCTACTACATCACCCTACCAGATGAACTGAATGAGATTTTGGGTGGCGATCCCAATGCGATAGATCTGTCTAAAATCCTCAAATTCACATATAAAGATGATTTAGGCAGGACAAGAGAATGGAATCTGGAGCTTTACGGCACAGAAGCCCACAGTAGCGATGTGGAAAGCACCGAACAACAACGCTATATCTACCGGATACAGCCAGGTAAAGATGAGGCTGAGCAAAATATCCCCGTCCGGCTGCAGTTAACTGATTCCGAAGACAATATCATTATCAGCGACAAATTTACTCCCACCCTGGAAAGTCAATATCAAGAATACAAAATGAGCCTTTATTCCGGTGACCTGGAGCCAGCAAACATCACGGCTGAGATTGACCTTGGGAATGGAAGGATTGTTTACTGCGGTGTTACCCGCGGCATCGGAACGCTACTGGTGCGCGGCCTGACGGACAAAAACACCACAACAGAAATAATCCGTGATGAGGCCGCCCTCTCCGGTGACGAGATAGCCGTGTTGGCGCCCGCTGGTGTCACCTACTATGTCAACGGCAGCAACGTTGAAGTAGCTAATTCTTCTGGCGTTAAATTGCTGGTAGACAAGGTTCTGGATAACGATGTACTGACCAACTATATCAAGACGAACATGGCCGAACAAATCCCGTCCGGTAACTACGCCTATGAGCAGCAGTATCTCGATTTGGTAGATACCAAAAACGGAAATGCTTATCTGACCATAGATACCGACGCCAGACAAAAAATGACAATTTACTGGCCTGTTCCCAAGGACTTTGATAGTGACAATTCGTTCTATATCGTCCACTTTGAGACGCTGGATCGGAATTATGACTATTTGGATGAGGCATTGTCGGCTGATTCACCCAAAATCATTCCTTCTGAGCTTGTGAATATTGCTGGAACCAAGTATGTCAAATTTGAAACCGGATCATTCTCCCCCTTTGTGCTGGTGTATGAGAAGAAATCCAGCAGTGAAGGCAGTACGCATGACAATTATCCCCTCCGCTACGATACTAACGGCAGTGAGACGATTAAGTCTGAGAGCAAAAACTCTTCTTGGACTAAAAAATATGAGGAGTTACCCGTCCCTGTTCGCGACGGCTATACCTTCGAGGGGTGGTACTTTGACAGTAAGCTAACCGAGCTGGTGGAAGATGATATTCGAATCAACCGTTCTACAATTACCCTTTACGCTGGCTGGAGCAAAAACATGAGCCACCCTAACAATAATGGCGTATCCAGTTGGTTAAACAGTGAAGAACATGATTCGTATCTTAACGGGTATGGCAATGGCACGTTTGGACCAAACAATAATTGGTAGCGAACAATTCGCACCAGACCGCCCTATTACCCGCGCCGAATTCACGGTGATTGCCATGCGCTTTACCTATGGTACGATGGACGGGAAAAATATTTTCTCTGATATCAATGAAAATGACTGGTCCTACGACCAGGTGGTCGGCTCAATCCAGTATGGCTGGATCAACGGTTATTCGGATGGTACCTTTCGTCCCAACAATACCATCACACGCGCCGAAGTGATCACCATCGTTAATCGGATGCTAGGCCGTAGCGCTGATGAAAGTTTTGTCAATCGCCATTTGGACGATTTTCTCTTGTTCTCAGATGTTTCGCGTGACTATTGGGCTTACTATCAGATTGTGGAAGCTACCAATGCACATGACTATACCAAGAACAACGCCGGAGAAGAATGGTCAAATCTTAAGTAAATCTTTTATGATATAGATAAAAAGCCCTTCCAAACCAGAGACAGCAGCCAATGCCGCCCCTAGTCAAGAAGGGCTTTTTGCTCTTATATTTCATCGTAGTCCGAGCTAGAGCACGAAAATAAGTGGAATTCAACGAGGCAAAGTGTAACCGGAAAGGAAGAGAGATAGGGAAAATGATTAGAAATCACAATAACCGTATCCCTTCAAAGGTTTCCTTACTTTGTGCCAAAAATACGATCTCCTGCATCCCCTAGTCCAGGCAGAATATAGGCGTTTTCATTCAATTTTTCGTCTACCGCCGCCGTATAGATATCCACATCAGGATGCTCTTTTCGAATCCGTTCAATACCTTCAGGTGCAGCGACTAAGCACATCAACCGAATGTTCAAGCAGCCAAATTCCTTAACTTTTTTAATGGCGTCACAAGCACTGCCACCTGTTGCCAACATGGGATCGGTCACGATAACATAGCGCTGATCGATATCCTTAGGCAGTTTGCAATAATAAAAGACCGGATTATGGGTGTTTTCATCACGATAAAGGCCAATATGCCCTACTTTTGCTACAGGCATCAGCTCCAAAAGTCCATCCACCATACCCAAGCCAGCGCGTAGAATAGGAACAATCGCCACCTTTTTGCCGGAAATTTTCTTCCCGACAAATGGCTGCAACGGCGTTTCGATTTCATAATCTTCCAGCGGGAAATCCCGTGTTACCTCATAACCCAGTAGAAGGGCAATTTCATTTAACAATTCCCGGAAAATCTTTGTACTGGTATTCTTGTCACGCATAATGGTTAATTTGTGCTGAATCATGGGATGATCCACAATATGAAGGATACTCATAAATACTCTCCTATGGCCATACGATTTTCTTTCATCATAACTCTTTTTTCGCTAATTTGCAATAAAATTATCCGCTTTCCTTGCCCACCTATTGCAATGAAAAATTACCATGGCTTGATAAAACCTGCAACATATCTTCTGGAAGCGGAGCCAAAATACAAAGAAATTGATGAGAAATTGGATGCGAAAAACGCAACTCTCCACAATGTAGCGCCTGGCGACAAATCTCCGTACATTCTCCACCATAAAGAGCATCTCCAATTAAAGGATGACCTAAATGTTGTATATGCACGCGAATCTGATGCGTGCGCCCTGTCAATAATTGCAGCCGCAAAAAAGAAAGGGCATCATCCTGCCATAATACCGTATAAGCTGTGCAGCTAGGCTTCCCTGCCGCAGAAACCCGTTGCACTATCCTTTGTCCAGATATCCGTTCTAAAGGAGCGTTAATTGTTCCGCTTTTTGCTTCTACCCTTCCCTCGACGATGGCATAGTAATATTTGTCCACATGTTGGGTTAGAATTGCCGCAGCTAACTGATTCTTGGCAATTAGCAAGCGCCGGTGGTGTTTCGATCTAGCCGGCCAATGGGCCGAAAAACACAATCTGGGCAATGGGCGGCAAAAAAATTGCCAACAGAATCATTGATGCCTAATCCCGCAGGATGAACCAGCATATTCGCTGGTTTGTTCACCATAAGAATATCCTCATCCTCATAGAGAATGGGTAGAGCCAAAGCAGGATTTGGACGCAAGGCGCAGCCATGTTCCCTTAAACAAACTTTTACCTTTTCCCCTGGTTGTATCGGGTCCAATAATCGCCTAGGGCAACCATTTACCCATACGCAATCTTGTACGCGAAAAGCAGCCAGCAATCCTTTGGGATATCCTTTACGGCGTAAAAAGCCCCCTAATGTAACAGGGATGTCTTCTGCTGTCACTAGATACTCCAAGATCCGCATTTCGCTACTCCTTGTTTACTAAAGCAATTGGTACAAGCGGTTACGTAGAGAAATCAGGCAGCCCTAAAACCGCTGCCTGATTTCTCTTGCCCATATTTACGTTCTCTTTGTCCAAAAACAATTCCTGCTTTTGGCTTTAATCGATTTTTTGTTTTTCCGCCAAAGCTTGATATTGCGCGGAAGTTTCCTGTTTCCAAGCAACCAAATACGGTGTAGCAGCTTCTCCTTGCAATAAAGCACTAGGGTGATCACAACAAATCAGCTGCCCTTGATCTAAAATACCGATACGATCAGAGAGAAGCATAGCCTCCCCCACATCATGGGTAACTAGCATAGTAGTAAGCCCCATACGATCATGCAAAGACCTCACCAGATTACGCATAGATTGGCGTAAAGGCAAATCCAAGCTAGAAAAAGGTTCGTCCAATAAAAGAACGCGCGGTTTAATCACCACAGCCCGTGCCAAAGCCACGCGTTGCTGTTGCCCGCCGCTAAGTTGGTGTGGATACCGTTGGGACAACTCCCCCAGGCCTACTTGCGCTAACATCGCCTGAGCAACCTCTTGCCGGGCATCTTTCTTCATCCCTGTCATCTTTAATGGAAAAGCTACATTGTCCAAAGCAGTCAGATGTGGAAAAAGACGCAAATCCTGAAAAACCAAGGTCATTTTTCGTTTTTCCGGCGCAAGATCGTTTAAGGCATGGCCTTCCCAAGTGATTTCCCCTTGGTCCAAGGGAAGCAAGCCGACAATGGCTTTCAGTAGTGTACTTTTTCCGCTGCCAGAGGGGCCCAACAAAGAAAAGAAACAACCTTCCGGTACCTGAAGGCTAATTGTATGTAAGATTTCCTGCTTTCCTAAAGAAAGAGAAACCTTCTCTAAACAAAGGCTCATCAAATACCTCCCAATTGTTTACCAGTACGTTTCGCCACTTTAGCAGAAATACCCTGCAAGATCCAAAACACCCCAGCAGCACTAGCAATAAATACCAAACTATATACAGAAGAAATCGTTTGATCCGCCCCTTCGATCATCGGCATAACCAGAATGGAGAGGGTTTTGCTTTTCCCTCCCCCAATCAATAAGGTCAAAAAGTATTGCGTGTAAGAAAATAAAAAAGCAATTGCCCAAGCAGAAAATAAACCAGGCGCCAAGGCAGGAAAAGACCCATGCCAAAAGCCAGCAAATGTATTGGCGCCCAAAACACGGGCTTGTTCTTCTAGCCGGGCACTAGTCATACGCGTTGTTTCAATCATAATACGCAGGGAAAATGGTAATGTAGCAATTAAATGGCTGATAATAACAGCAAAAAGAGTATGGTGAACGCCCAAATGAATGAACACCATATAGCTACCCATACCAAAAACCGTAGCTGGAACGATAATCGGCAACATAGCCAGGCCTTCTATCCATTTCCGGCCAGGAAAACGATATAGACAAATCGCTCGGGCAGCTAAGGTAGCAAACAATACCGCAAGGATTCCTACCATTAAAGACAGGAAAATACTTGAGCCCATAACTTGCCAAATCTGGAAGTAGCCAGTGGCCAAACGTTCCCATCCACGCAAAGTAAATGTTTGTGGGAATAAATACGGAATCGGCCAGCGGTTCGCAAAACTCCACAGCAACAACAAAAGTATGGGCAATAAAATCAAGATAATCCCCAGCCAAACCAAAGCACGGAGGAAAACACATTGTCGGTGGAGTCCTACTTTCATGGGGTCTCTCCTTTCCGGCGACGGCGGCCAAACGTAAAAATAACAGCCGCGACAAGTAAGGCAATGGCCAACAAAATGGCATTTAAAGCCATCGCATAAGGCCGATGCTGTAAATCAAAATGGTTATATTGATAATAAATTTCCACGGGTAAAGCCCGAGGCATCGTCATGCCTAATAACTTAGGAATTTCATAATTTCCAAAACAACTTAAAAATATAATCAAAAACGTATTGCGAATCACAGGCGCGCACAGCGGCAAGGTAATATTCCACAGCACCCGCCATTGTCCGGCGCCCAGATTAGCCGCAGCCTCACCCATCGTATCATTGATTTGCGCCATGACCGTCTGAATTAAGTAACAGGCAAATGGCGTGCAGGCCCAAACAAAGGCCAAGATTACCCCCAGATGATTGGGCCGATATAGAACCTGGGTAAATAAACCAGAAATTCTCTCTAAACCAATGGCCGCAGTAAGTCTAGCTAACCAGCCACCGCCAGCGAAAAGCTGAATCATCAACAACCCAGTCACAATCCAAGGAATAAACATAGGAATACGTAGAATTGCCGCCAATGGACCTTGCTCTTTTTTCAAACGCACTAAGGCAAAGCAAAGCAATACAGCCAGAATCGTGGCGATACTGGCAGAAAAAAAAGAAACATAAAGGCTAATTCCAATGCTGCTCAATAAGTCAGATTGGGAGAGAATTTCTTGAAAATAGGCCAAGGTAACCAGGTATGTTTTTTCATCATTCCTCGTTTTCTTCCATCAAAGGATAGAAAATTAATTGGTCTTACCAACCACTTCGTTCAGCCAAATTTCCGTAATGATACTTTCAATAGCAGCGGAGTATTCTGGTAGCCGTTTTTCCACCATCTCTTCAGCTGGAACATTATTGGGCCCCAAATCAATAGATTCAAACAAAGCCAAATCCTCATCAGAAAGTTTGGTTAAGTCTGTAACATAAGGTTCTTCCCCAATTTCCAGCTTTGCTGCTTGCATCTCAGGACTGAGCATTTCGTTGATGGCTACCAAAGCCCCAGCTACATTAGGTGAGTTATATGGAATGGCATAATAACTAGTATTGCCAACCGTACCATTTTCAAATAAAAAGGCACGTGTCGTTTCTGTATAAATACCTTTCTTGATATTTCCTCCAACGTCATAAGGGCCATAACTCATCATCAATACCAACTCGCCATTGATGAACATGCTGTCTAAATCCGTTAAATCCGCGGGGAAAGTCGTGCCCTCGTTCCAAAGATAAGGATTTAACTCTCGCAAATATTCCATTGCAGGCGCCACGGCTGCATAAACCGTATCGTAATCTTCCTCCATATCCATGAATTGCTCATATCCGCAAATATCATAAATAATCGTGCGCAGAAAAGCAGCGCCTGTAAAATGCTCACTAGAAGGATAGGTCACCTGTCCTGGGTATTTTTTTACGAATTCCAGCAATTCTTCGGCATTGGCCGGGGTTTCCGGCGTCACCGCTTCATCATTGATGAAAATAAACTGCGCAGTGGAAAAAGGAGTTTCATATCCTTCAATAGGATAGGAAAAATCAAAATCGGTGTCATTGGCTTCCAAATCCAAAGTCGTTGCGTAATTAGGTAAATAGGTATTATACGGACCAAAAAGCAGGCCATTTTCTTTCATGGTACGAAAGTTGACCCCATTGATCCAACAAATATCATATGTACCCTCAGTAACGCCAGCTTCTTTTTCCGTGGCCAGCTGGGTGACAAACTCAAGCCCCTGGATGTATTCTAAGGTAATATCATATTTTTCTTTCAATGTCTCGGCAAAAGGCCCCATAATCCATTCATTCAGGGCATCATCCCCGCCGTAGCCGCCTAAAACTACCGTAGTGCCACGGGCGGCATCTACCACGGCATCCCAGTTAGATAGTTCATCGGCAGTCAATGCCTGTCCTTCCCCACTTTCCGGGGTTACCTCTTCGCCACAAGCCGCTAAAACAATCATTACAAAAACCGTCAACAACAATATGACCAATTTCTTCATTATCCTTCCTTCTCCTTTCTCCTGGATAGCTTTCGCTTATTTTTCCCCCGCCTCTGATTGGCTAAGTTTAAATAAACGAAACGATTCCCATAGCCGCTGAGCAATGGTAAAGGCAATTAATCCTGTATAAATCCAAGTTAGCGTGATTAGTGCCTGCTGAAACAACATCATCAGGCTAAAAGCGATAAACCCTTCTGTCCGTTCCATCAATCCCGCCTGATAATAAAAGCTTTTCTTCCCCTTAACATTAGCAAACATGCCCGTGGTCAAAAACACCGTCATGGAAATAAGAATTGCAGAAACTAACCCCAACAAAGGAAGTAAAGCATCAGGATGACGCAAAGCCAAGGCCCAAACCAAAGAAAGCCCTACTACACGGTCACAAATAATATCGATCTGTGCCCCCATCAAGCTACTGGTGCCAGAAGCTCTCGCCATTTCCCCATCAACTGCATCCAATAAACCAGAAAACCACAGAATCAAAAAAGCCCAAAATGGTTTCTGTAAATAAAGCAATACACCGCTGCCCATTCTCGCAATTCATTGCTGCAATTTGGACAAGCGGTATAAACCTGCTTTACACCATGTTTCTGCAAAATTTGTCGGATTCTCATTTGCCTGGCTTCGGCCTTTTGAGGAAAAAGATAACGACTAGGTTGTCCACAACAACAAGTACAAACACCGATTTTGGGTTCTGCCCGCTGTAACACCGACCAGGTCTTCTCCAAAATTTGCGGATCCAAATTCATTAAAGCACAGCCTGGCCAAAATACTGCCGGTGCAGTGTCACAATAAAGAAATAATGGACTAAAGGATAATACCTGATGAAGCCGCATGCCCCAAGCGCTAGCCTTATTCATGGCTTTCCGTCCGCATAGAGGTTGTGGACAAATCTGCAGCACAAGGTTCACCTTGAGAAAGACCTACCCCTGTTCCAGCGGCCGCTTTAGCTGTTGCGTCCATTACCATTCCCTTCTTTTCCGCAGGCGGCAGCAATATGGTCAGTTCTTATATCCTGACCGGGCTGGTGCTCAGCATTTATCGATATAAGGACATCTTACCGGGAAAGCCGGTAAAACGAATGCATCCGGCATCTGCGGAATAAGGCGCAGAAGTGCCGCAGAATCTGGAGGAAAAATATTCATGATGACAGTGGAAGAGTTGAAAAAAGAAGGAGCCATCTATTTTGAAAAAGTGACGGATGGCATGCAGCAGTATGAAAATCAGATTATCCGGATGAATGCATTTCAGGCGGTGGATAAATTTATGGAAATGTGGGAAATGCTCGGCTGCAAAAATATGTATGTGGATTTCTACTATTTTACATTGCCGGAGCAGGCACGGCAGCAGATCGATACCGTACTGACGTATCAGGAATTGGAATACATCCATCAGATGAAGCATGAAGAAGGACAGGTACTGTTCCCTGTCAATGAAATTTTACTTTCTATCTGTGCAAAGCTGAATGCAACGGAGATGCTGTTCTGC
>CAKRYM010000047.1 GCA_934427095.1 uncultured Bacillota bacterium
GCTTCCACCTGCTCTGCTAGATGAGCCATATTCTCCCCAAAAGAACCCGCCCGTTCTGCCAAAGCTTCTGCATAAGCCTGATATAGCAAGGCGATATCCGCTAATCGCTTGCTACCGGGAATCTCCTGGGCAGCAAGTTTCTCCACGCCCTGGGCAAAAAACGCAGGGCTAATTTGATAGATTTGCAACTCATCGGCCAGCTTAGCCAAATAAGCGCCAAAGCCCTTTTGTGCAGCTGGCTTCCCCAGAACCTGCAATTCTTGCCGATGCTGCGCAAGAACATTGCCAGCCAAGAGCAGCTTTCCACTGTTGCCTAAAGTAGGACGCGGGTCCTCCCCCGCTTCCCCATAAGCCAAATAGGATAGGCGGCTAAAGCTACTGACCTGAGCCCGGCTAAAGCCGCCACCGGCACAGGCTTCTGCCAACCGCCGTTCATGAATAAAGGTGGCTTGCTCCGGCAGAATGTAGAACAGCGGCGCGCCAAAAGGCCGCCGCTGCAATTCCTCTGCCAGAGACGTGATACAATGATAGGTTTTGCCAGAGCCCGCAGGCCCTAAAATGAAACGCACGCTCATTGGTCTATTCTCCAGTGGTGCTTTAAAATAGCGCCCACTACTGATTCAATTCCACAATGGTCACGCCAGAACCACCTTCCTGCAAACTGCCGTCCCGGAAGCTTTTTACCAGCCGATGGCCGCGGAGATAGTCCTGGACAAAATGGCGCAAAGCGCCGGTACCCCGTCCATGGTTAATTTGTACTTCTCTTAAACCAGCCAGGAAAGCATCGTCGATATATTTATCTAAGACAGGTAACGCTTCCATGGTTTCTAAGCCATGCAGATTCAAGGAAGCACCAATGGTGGAGGTTTTCTGCATAGCCAAAGCCGCAGCGCTGCCCCGACGTTTCACCCCGCCTTTGCTGGGCTTTTCCTGGTCCGCCAGACGCAAATCCGCCAAAGCATATTTCATCTTCAGCACGCCTACCTGTAACATCACATTGCCGTCCCGATCCGGTTTTCCGATCACATTGCCGTACTGGTTCAGCTTGGGTAAGAAAACATGATCCCCAGGCGCCACGGTTTTGGGCGCCGTCCCAGCAAAGACCTGGGCCGGGGCTTCTTCTTCTAACTGTTTCCGCCAGGATTTCAGCTTTTTCTGCGCTTCCTGCCAGACCCGTTCCGCAGATTTCTTTTCCTTAATTTGCCGCTGTTCTTCCTCATAAAGGGCACGACTTTGGGCTAAGACATCTTCCACAATTTTTTGGGCCTTGGCATTGGCCTTACGGATGATTTCTGCTTCCTGGCTTTTTAAGCTTTGCTCCTTTTCCCGGATATACTTTGCTCTCTCGGCGGCAGACGCAGCCAGTACCTGCGCCTTATCTTTTTCCTCTGCCAACTTCCGGCGCATATCTTCCAAGTTGGCCAACATGGCGGCAACCGCCACGTCCTCTGTGGTCAAGCTAGCTGCTGCGTCCTGGATAATCTCCTCCGGCAAGCCCAATCTACGGCTAATCTCAAAGGCATTACTTTTCCCCGGCAACCCCATTTGCAAACGGTAAGTGGGGGAAAGGGTCTGTACGTCAAACTCCATGCTAGCATTGACAAAGCCCGGCGTATTATAGGCAAACGCCTTTAATTCACTATAATGGGTAGTGGCCACGACTTTGGCGCCGGCGGCGTGTAAATGTTTCAAAATCGCCATGGCTAAAGCTGCCCCTTCCGTGGGGTCAGTCCCTGCGCCCAGCTCATCCACGAGGACCAAGGCGCCGGGGTCAGCCTGGGCTAAAATCTCCACAATATTGGACATATGGGAGGAGAAAGTGGACAAGGATTGTTCAATGCTCTGTTCGTCGCCAATATCCGCCCAAACCGTATCCACCGCTGGGATCTCACTGCCCTGTTCCGCTGGAATATGCAGCCCAGACAAGGCCATACAAGTCAGCAAACCGATGGTTTTCAGCAACACGGTCTTGCCGCCGGTATTGGGGCCGGTAATGACCAGAACAGAAACTCCTTTTTCCAAAGCCACGTCCACGGGCACCACTTTTTTTCGGTCAATCAGAGGATGCCGGGCTTTCACCAACTTCAGGCAACAGCCTTGTGCCACCCGGGGGGAAGACCCATCCATATCCCAGCTTAATTGGCCTTTGGCCATGATAAAATCCAGCTTGGCCAAAATATTCATATCCGCGGTCAATTCCGCGGAAAAATTCCGAATCACCATGGTTAAGCTGCGCAGTACCGCGGCGATTTCATCCTCTTCCTCATGCTTTAAGACAGCCAGCTCATTGTTCAGCTCCATTACAGCCAAGGGCTCAATGAACACCGTAGCGCCAGAGCTGCTCATATCATGGGCCACCCCGGCAATCTGGCCCCGATACTCCTGTTTTACCGGCACCACAAAGCGGTCGTCCCGCTTGGTTACAATGGTATCCTGCAAAAATTTGGCTGTATTGGGGTTTTTCACCAGGCTATCCAGCCTTTCCCGGATACGTTCGGTCTTTTCTCTACTTTTCCGGCGAATCCCCGCCAAACGCTCGGAAGCGCTGTCATTGATGCTCAGATCAGAACCAATGGCCTTTTCTACTGCTGTTTCCACGGTTTTGATAATCACCAAACTCCGCCCCAGAGAGGTCATTTGGGGAAAGTCCCCTTTCAACTCACTGAAAAAAGCTTTGGCATTTCGGGCGGAACGGGCCAAGGCGGCAATGGAAACCAAGGCTTCCGGTTCCAACACCCCGCCAATCTCTGCATGATGCAGCCAAGGCCGGATATCCCATAAGCCACCCAAGGTAAACAAGGGGTGTAGCCGCTGTAATTCTCTGGCTTCATCAGTTTCCGCCAAAAGCTGCCGAGCATAATAATCATCCCCTGTGGGTTGTAACGCCGCTGCTTCTTCCCTGGACACTGCAAAATGGCAATGATTCATTAACTGCTCAATGATTTTATCGTATTCAATTTTCTTCAACGATCTTTCGTTCATACTGCCTTATACTCCACGGAACAGATGTCCCTTTGTATATTCTTTTATCACAGAAGGCAATTTCCGCTTGGCTTCCTCATAGCCGAACAAATCCTCACAAGCCTCCATATATAGCTCAACAATACGTTCCGCCTGCTTCGGTTCATAAAGCCTGAGATCCAGGATAACCCGGCTGATACCTCGCTCTGCCAATTGTGGCAATTCCTCCAGCAAGCAAAGCTCCCGAGAATTAAAAATATGCATCCTACATTCCGTATCGCAACGGAAAGGGAAAGCATAGCCCTTTTCATCCTTAAGGAAATAGGGCCCGCCGCTCCGGCAAGGCTTGGAGCAAGGATGCTTCTCATCTCGACCACCGCAAGCCGCTCCTAATAAGCAATGCTCGCTGACCATTAACTGCAAAGCGCCCTGGGCGAAAATTTCCCCTTCGCACTGGGTCAAATCCATTTTTCCCAATTGTTCCAAGGTTAATTCCGGTGAAAGAATCTGCCGCCGCATGCCCAATTTGCCCAAATAAGCGCTGCTGGCGCTATTAAAAATATTCATACCGCTACCAGCGTAAATCTTTCCCATCCAACCGCTATTTCTTAACAGAGGCACTTGGCTCAAATTATTGGCCACCACAGCGGTGATGCCAGCTTCCTGCCAAAGGCTAAACTGCCGGCGCCATTTGTCCTCTTGATGCGGGAGGATAATTTGCGGAAGATAGGGAATCAACTCTGCCTTTTTGCTCTTGGCTAAGGTAACCAAGGCTGCATAATCCACCTTACCGCGGCCAGCAAAACCCACGGCATCCCAATAAATCTCCCGAATGCCCTTACGCAAAGCGATTTGCAGCCCTTGCTTGTTTTCCACCAAAGCCACCACTTGGGGCAAGGCGTTTTCCTGCCGCGGCTGAGCGCCAGGCTCAGCTTTTTTTACCACGGTATGAAAGACTTCCAAATCCAAGGGTCGCTCAGTATCCTTGGCTTTCCGCTGCTGGAACAGTTGCTCCACCAAGGTTCTACGGCATTGATTCAAGACAGAGCTGGGCAATAAGGCTGTGGGGCTAATTTCTCCCCTGACTACGCCCAAAGTGTAGCCGGTATTGCCTAAGCGCCCCAATTGTGCCTGAGCAATAGGCAAAGGCTTGGCGCCGTTATTGGCTTCTGTCACCACATAATCACTGGTGATCTCCGCCTGATAGCCGTCCTCATCATATGCCATAACATGTAAAGGCTGGCCTAGTACCGCTGTCACCTCGTAATGCAACAGTTTTTCCGGCATATGGGCATAGCTTAATTCCGCCCCTTCGATCAAGGGGGCGTCATAGGTCTTAAACACCCGGTCGCTTTCCCGGCAACGCAGCTCGGGAATTTCTACCACCTCATTAGCATGGGCGAGAACCACACTTTCCCCTTGCCGAAAAATGCTGGTCACAGTGCCGCCCTCTCGTTTGCCGCTAACCCAGACTTCAATTCCATCCCCTACGTGCAGGGACTGGGCTAAGCGTATGCTGGTATAACCGTTGCCGGTATGGACTACCCGGCCCAAAAACACCCCGCGATTATTGGGACGCTGATAACTCATTAAGGAAGCGCCAGGATTCCCCAAGAAATAGCCGCTATAATGATCCCGGTTAAAGACCTGCATCAGCTGACGCAAGCCCTCTGGATGAATACTAGGTTTCAGCCCCTTCTCCATTTCTCTCAACAAGCCAGAATAAATCCGGCTGACCGTGGCCACATACTGGGGCTTTTTCATCCGGCCTTCGATTTTCCAGGAAGCAAGGCCCAAGGAATAAAGGTCTTCTACCTGTTCATAACCAAAGAGATCCCGGGAGGAAAGGAGGTAACGCCCTTCCGTCAGGGTTTCCACTTCATCACCAAATTCATCCGTGAGCTGGTAGGCCATGCGGCAAGGCTGAGCGCAGCGGCCTCGGTTACCACTTCTTCCCCCGACCATAGAAGAAAACAGGCATTGGCCGGAATAGCAAATACACAAAGCCCCATGCACAAAAATCTCTAGTTCCAGCTGGGATTTTTCTTTAAACGCTTTGATGTCATCCAAAGAAAATTCCCTGGGTAAAATAATGCGCTCTAAACCGCTTTCCGCCAATAGAGGCGTGACCTCCGCATTGCACACTGTTAACTGGGTGCTGGCATGGAGCGGCAAGCCTGGCAAAGCCCGGTGGGCTAAGTCCATAACGCCCAAATCCTGGATAATACAGGCGTCTACCCCGGCCCGATACAGCTCCTGTAAATAAAAGAGCAGGCCCACCATTTCCTCATCTGCCACCAAGGTGTTTACCGTCACATAGACCTTGACCCCATGAAAATGGGCCAAGGTCACGGCTTCGGCAATTTCCTCTAAGGTAAAGTTATCCGCAAAAGCACGGGCGGAAAAACTTTTTCCGCCCAAATACACTGCATTTGCTCCATTGGCGATGGCAGCCCGTAAAGCATCCATGCTGCCGGCTGGCGCTAATAATTCTGTCATAACAAACTCCTGTGCTTATCCACGCTGCACTCTAGTAAAACCGGAGCAGGCAACGATATCCAGGCCCTTTGCCGCTAATTTATCCATCAGCAGGTTAATCCCCAGGCTGTCGGAACCCATATGCCCGGCAATAATCACACTGATGTGAGCAGCCTTAGCCGCGTCAATCACTTCTTTTCTGGCATGCATACAAAGAACTGTACCAATACCATTCTGGGAAAGGAGCCCATAGTATTCCTTGGGGCCGCCGGTACCGCCAGTCATATCCACAAAGACTTTTCCTGCGCTCCGGGAAGCTTTACCTGCCACAATGCGGGGAGGATTGTTCTTTTTGGCTTCCGCGGCATATTCCGGCAATTCTCTTAAGAGGCGGCACACATCTCCCACCGTTTCCGGGGCTTTTTCCGCCATGTATTTGGTCAAATAGGTATTTACCAAATTATCGCAAGGGGTATGAATGCACATCATATTCAAGCCCAACAGCTCGGCAGCCCGTACCGCACGGCTATGATTGGACACCCCGACGCTCACTTCCACATCGGGCGTGCGGCCGTCCATCAAAGCTTCCGCTACATTCAGCTGTACGCCCGCTTCTGCAAAGGCCTTGGGCTGCAGCTCCATCACCTGGGCCAAATTGAGCAAAGCCGGGCCTTCCGGATGATGGGCGATGACCAGGTCAATCCCAGCGCCTTTTTCATTCAAACGGTCGGTGAGAAGCAGCTCCTGGAGCTCCATATCCACGCCCACGATGGCTTTTTTCACTTCGGTTTCCGGATCACCGTTTAAAATACGGGTATCTCCGTAAGGATTTTGCAACCTTTCCATGTCAAAAAAAGGCTTATCATCCTCATCCAATTTATCATAGGCTTTTTGTGCTTTTGCCATCACATCCTTGGCTGCGGCTTCGCCTCTGGGATCAGCCGCCATCCCTTCCGCAATGGCTAATGCATAAATCTCTTTGATTTTCATGGTAAACCTCCTCTTACGGGCTAACGGTGCTATCTGCTTCGCCAGCCCGCGTCTTTCTCTTGCGCTTAGTCGCTTTGGCCTGCGCCTGCTGGAACAGTTCATACTCTTGCCCACCCAAATTCACCTCAGCCAGGAGCGCAGAAATCTCCCGCCGGGCTTCCAGCAGTTCTTCGGATAATTGGATGGCAGCCAGGGTCGTAGCCCTTAACCCGGAATATCCCGGTGCGGCCTCCCGGATACTTTGCAGTTTTTCGTCCACTGCGGCCACGATCTCTTCCATTTCCTCAGTGGTTTTATCCCCTCTGAGCTGATAATCCATGCCATTAAGACGGAAGCGGTACACATTCTGCGTCATACTGCACTCCTCCAATCCATGCTGAGGTTTTATCTCAGGCAATAATCATAGCGGCTGGCCAGAGCCTCCACAATAGCGGCAAAGGCAGCGTCTACTTTCTCATCCGTAAGGGTACCTTCCTCATCCCGGAAAGTCAAAGAATAGGCCAAAGACCGTTTACCCGCAGGAATGGGCGCCTTATCGTAAAGGTCAAACAGCTGAATGTTACGCAAATATTCGCCGCCTGCTTCCCGGATTGTCTGTTCAATCACAGAAGCCGCAATATCCGTGCTACCGATAACAGCGATATCCCGGGTGGAAGAGGGATATTTGGGCAAATCATGATTGGTATTGCCCCGGCCTAAAGCCGCCATAATCAAGGGGGTCACGGCAAGCTCAGCCACAATAGCCCGGCCACTGATTTCATAAGAAGCGGCCACATGGGGATGAATTTCCCCGATCACCCCTAAACGAATGCCATTCAACTGAATTTCCGCTGTGCGGCCGGGATGGAGATAATCCTCCTCTGTCCGGCTGAAGGAAAGCTGTGGCAGGCCCAAAGCAGCAGCCATGGCTTCCACCACGCCCTTCATATCGTAGAAATCGTATTCCTTACCTTTGGTATTCCAGGTGTCTTCCGGTTTGCCCAGCATCAGCATACCCAAAGTCAGCATTTCCGTGGGCTGTACAGTGGTCATGTTTTCTTCCGCGGGAATAAAGATATTGCCCACTTCAAAAAAGCGTAAATCCAAATTGCGGCGACTCTGATTCCGGGCCGCGGCACGGAGCAGACCAGGCAACAAGGTCTGCCGCATAACGCTCTGCTCTTCTGACAAGGGATTGGAAATAGGCAAGCTATTCTGCCAAGGATGGTCCTTAGCTAAGTGCAATTTTTCCGCGTCCTTGGGGCTAATAAAGCTGTAATTGATGGTTTCGTTCAAGCCTAAGGCAACGCAGATGTCCCGCAATTTCAGCAAAAGCGCCTGCTGTTCCGTACGGCCGCCGATGGTAGCGTTCACCGGGATCGTGGCGGGAATACGATCATAACCTTTGATGCGAGCAACTTCCTCGATCAAATCCACGTCCAAGGAAATATCCTGGCGGTAAGAAGGCACGCTGACCAAAAGGTGATCCCGCATTTCTTGGCAAGGGAAGCCCAGGGCGTCCATAACGCCTTGAATCTCTTCCGGTGTATAGGCCGTACCCAAAATCTCATTTACCCGGTCATATTTCAACATCACCTGACGACCGGGGAACCCGTCTTGATAAGCCTTGGCGCGAACATCCACAGCGCCCTTGGCTGCCACGCCGCCGCAGTATTTCACCAACAGCTGCGCAGCCCGACGGCAAGCCAAATCACAAGAAGCCACGTCCACCCCTTTTTCAAAGCGCATGGAAGCCTCCGAAGGGATGCCCATACGCCGGGCGGTGCGACGAATATGCACAGGCTCAAAGCAAGCGGCTTCAATCAGAATATCCGTGGTGGCCTCAGTCACTTCCGTATCCATACCGCCCATGACGCCAGCGATACAAATGGGCCGCTCGGCATCGCAAATCAAAATTTCTTCGCCCGTAAAGGTATGATCCTTGCCGTCCAAGGTTTGCATCTGTTCTCCGGGCTGAGAAGCACGGACAATGATTTGCTTCCCTTTCAGCTGCTGATAATCAAAGGTATGCAGAGGTTGATTCATTTCCAACATCACGAAGTTAGAAATATCCACCACATTATTGATGGGACGCATGCCAGCGGCCAAGAGATAATTTTGCATCCACAGCGGAGAAGGCCCGATCTTTACATCCTTGACCAAACGGCCTACATAACGGGGGCAGAGACTTTCGTCCTGCACCGTAATGGAAATTTCGTCCTGAGCTTGGCCGCCTTCCTCTGCATAAGTAAGATCCGGGAAAGCAACCTTCCCACCAGAAACAGCAGCGGCTTCTCTGGCCATATTAATCATACCCAGGCAATCGCTACGGTTAGGGGTAAGCTCAATATCCATAACCTGGTCAGTTAAGTCCAAGGCTTCTGTCAGCAACTGGCCAATGGGGGCTTTTCCTTCTGGGAAGTAGGGGTCCAGCTCCCAAATCCCACTGTGTTCCTCGGAATACCCCAGCTCTTTCTGGGAACAAATCATCCCCTGGGACAAATGGCCAAAGGTTTTTCTGGCGCTGATCACAAAATCCCCGGGCAATACGGCCCCGACTTTGGCGCAGGGAACAATTTGGCCGGCGCGAATATTGGGGGCGCCGCAAATGATAGAAAGGGGCTGTTCCTCCCCGGCGTCAACAGAAAGGAGATGCAAATGGTCACTGCCCTCTACCGGCTCACAGGTGAGCACTTTGGCTACCACCACCTGATCCAAATTCTCGCAACGGGAGATAATTTCATCCAGCTCCAGCCCGGCAAAGGTCAATTTTTCTGCCAGCGTAGCGGCAGGTTCAGTAAGGGTTGTATAGTCTTTCAGCCAACGATAAGATACACGCATGATAGACCTCCATTAAAAACCGCTCAAGAAGCGGACGTCATTATCAAACAGCAAACGCAAATCCGTAATACCATATTTCAGCATAGCCACACGTTCAATGCC
>CAKRYM010000048.1 GCA_934427095.1 uncultured Bacillota bacterium
AGTTCCTACATATTTTTGTCCAGGATTTCCCAACCCAAAAATGATTTTCATAGCTACTCCTTACTGTTTCATTCTTTTGATTTTATCATAGATCAATGGGAATAAACAATGGCAAATTTCAATATAAATGCATTACACAGCAAAATCGGAGGGCAAGCTATGACAGAGCACGAAAACAACAGCAAAGCCAATGAACGCGGTAGCCGGGAAATTATAGGCATGCCAGTCTACAGTATCGATGAAGGACTTTTGATGGGTACTGTCCGTAGCCTCATGCTGGATACGAAAAATCAAGTGGTACAAGGATTTATTATTGAGCGTCGTAAATTTTCCCGCGATGAAAGAATACTTCCCTTTTCTAACGTGGCTTTTTTTGGTGATGACACCATCACCATTCAAACAAAATCCCAATTAGAACCCAAGGGAGCCCGGCATCAGTTTGCCCGCTCAATACGGCAACCCATTTCCCTGATTGGCTCCAGAGTATTCACAGCGGACGGGCACATTATGGGGAAAATTGAAGAATACCGCTTCCGACTTACCGACGGCCGTATTTGGGGATTAGAAATCGCAGGAGAAGGCATATTCCAAGAAAAACTGCTACTGAGAGGGGAATATATTATTGCTATTTCCCCCAATACCGTCATGCTTAAAGCGGAAGCGTTAAATGCAGCGGTACCAATGGAAAATTCTTTATTCACTTCCATGGGAGAAGCAGCTCAAACCATGAAAGAAAAAACCGCTCAGATAAAAAATGGTGCAATTGAAGCAACCAAAAAAATCAGCGAATCCCTAACTGGCGTAATGGATAAATTCCGAGAACGGGAGTTAGTCCCAGACGAAATGCAGCCGGATCTATTTATTGAGGGCAAAGAAGAAAAAGGAACGCCGGCGCTAGACATAATTGAAGAAGCCTCACAACAGGAAACAGATAAAGAAAACACTGACAAAAAATAAAGTATTTGTCTATTTTACAGCTTGAATCAAGGCAAAAAAAGAAGCCATCATCTCTTGATGGCTTCTTTGCTATTTTTCGTTTATTCGTCAAACAAACGGCTAACAGACAGGTTTTCATGAATACGCACGATTGCTTCCCCAATCATTGGCGCAATGGATAAAACGCGAATCTTAGAGCAATGTCCCTGACGTTCGTAATCAATGGGAATAGTATTGGTGACCAAGACTTCTTTGATTACAGATTTTTCCAGTCGCTCCATAGCAGGCGGAGAAAAGACCGGATGTGTGCAGCAGGCATAGATCTCTTTCGCCCCCAAATCTCGCAAAGCAGCAGCGCCTTTCGTAATGGTCCCCGCAGTATCGATCATATCGTCTACCATAATGACATCTTTACCTTTGATATCACCGATGACATTCATGATCTCCGCCTTATTGGCTTCTTCTCTGCGCTTGTCCACAATAGCCAGATCTGTTTTAAGACGTTTGGCCATATTACGGGCACGAACAACACCGCCCACGTCAGGAGAAACAACCACTAGGTTGTCATCTTCCAACGTTTTATAATATTCCGCGAGAAGAGGTACGCCAGGAAGATGATCCACAGGAATATCAAAGAACCCTTGAATAGCAGCCGCATGCAAATCCATCGTCACAATACGATCGCAGCCAGCAGCTTCAATCAGGTTGGCTACCAACTTAGCAGAAATGGGATCACGAGCTTTAGATTTCCGTTCTTGCCGGGCGTAGCCATAATAAGGAATTACCGCAGTGATGCGTTCAGCAGAAGCTCTCCGCATTGCGTCAATCATAATCAGCAGCTCCATCAAGTTATCATTTACCGGTGAGCAAGTGGGCTGCACAATAAATACATCGGCACCGCGGACGCTTTCCCCAATTTCAATGGCGATTTCGCCGTCAGCAAAACGTTTGACCTTTGCGATACCCAGCGGTACCCCAAGATATTCCGCAATCTCTGCCCCTAATTTCGGGTTAGCGTTTGCAGAAAAGACTTTCAGCTTAGTGTTGTTCATGTCTGTTCCTCATATTATGTTTTCAATTGTGAATATGGTTACCGATCAGGCATACCTGACGCTATTGGATAATTCCCCGTAATAAATTGAATTCCTGTCAAAGATTAACGATTTTCCTCTTTTTTTGTAAAGCGGGGGTCTTTCTTTTCTGTCCAGCCCGAAACATTCCGCTGCCGTCCTCTGGCAATTCCCAAATGATCAGCCGGGACATCTTCTGTAATCGTTGAGCCTGCGGCCACCGTAGAACGAGCGCCGATGGTCACTGGAGCGACAAGATTGGTGTTGCTGCCAATAAATACTTGATCTTCAATGACCGTTTTATGCTTGTTTACCCCATCATAATTGCAGGTAATGGTCCCACAACCTATGTTTACCCCTTCGCCTACTGTTGTATCCCCTAGATAACTCAAATGTGGAACTTTGCTACCTTTACCAATTTTACTTTTCTTCATTTCCACAAAATGACCGGCTTTTACTTTTTCCGCTAATTCTGTACCTGGACGTAGATAGCAGAAAGGCCCGACATCACAACCATCCCCAATCTGACTATCCAAAATGCGCACAAAAGGTCCAATATGGCAGTCTGAGCCAATAACCGTGTTTCCATGGATCAAAACCTGCGGCTCCAATACTGTGCCAGGTCCAATTTTCACGTCATAATCTACATAAACACCAGCAGGATCGATTAGGGTAACGCCGTTTTCCATTAAACTGCTGTTCTTTTTCCAGCGCAATTCTGCTGTCGCTTCCGCTAAAGACATTCTATCCTGTACCAAAAGGAATTCCATTTCTCCAAAAGAATTCAATTCATATACGGGCAGTTCTGGTAACTGGGAAATTTCATCCATTAAAATAGAAACGGGCACATCTAAATTGCTCAGCCAAGCGGTTTCGCATAAATAAATCTGACTATCCGCATCAGCTAACCCCAAAACGACTTCATCCTGGCTAGCAGCAGCCTTAAAAAAGTCTTTCAGAGTATCTGCCGATAGCAACGGCAGATTGCCAGGTAACAGTAATACATGGGTATAATCCGCCGCCATATCTGCCAATACTTGGGCAATACTACGAATATTTTGTTTATCATCTAGCATGGGGACAAACCTATTTTCCCCATTCCAGTCACCAGCAAATTGCTGTGCTTCCCCACCACTAAGGAGATATACATCGCTGCACTCCGCAGCAGAAAATGCTAAATAAGACACCAGAGGACGGCCTAGCAAATTTTCCAGATAATCCATGGCTTGCTCTCTTGTGCAGCCGGCAAAAATCAAAGAAGCGATTTTCATGTTTTTCCCTCCGAAAGAAAACTCACACTTCCACTTTCGGGTAAATATACTACAAACAGCGAGGAAACCCTTTTCTTTTCTTCTTTTTCAATAAACAATCCAATGCTGCCCTTTTGGACAAAAATTTTTCATTTTGTTACTATACAAAAAAATGATTTTGCGATATAATATAACAGGTTATGGTATTTTTCATGCCAGATAGAACAATTTTTGGAGGTGATACCGTGGACGGGTGTCCTAGTAGCGATCACTATCACTCATTTTACTATATTGGGAGACCGACCCGGTATCAGCACTGATTTCTTGAGCCGGATCTCCCGGAAAGGAGGTCATGGCTATGATTTTCATCTACCGCACTGTGGATGACCGCCTAATTTGCCCCGATACCATCGAAAAGGATTGCTGGATTAATCTGGTACATCCTACGGAAGCAGAACTTAGGCAGGTTTCTGAAGCCACAGGTCTGGATTATGACTTTCTCAAATATCCTCTGGACGATGAGGAAATTCCTCGTGTAGAAGTGGACGAAGATCAGTGCATGATCATTATTCATGTACCGATTATTACGGACGATGATATCATCTATGATACGATTCCGCTAGGTATCGTGACCAACGACGACTATATCATTACCGTTTGCTTAGAAGACCTAAACCTCATGGAGGAATTTACCAAAAGTCGAATTAAAGGCATCGCAACCTTTAAGAAAACGCGCTTTATTTTCCATACACTAAACAGAAAAACCAATGTTTTCCTGAAATATCTGCGGGATATCAACCGGAGAACAGAAAAAATTGAAAACGAACTAAGCCACACCATGAAAAATAAGGATTTACTCTCCTTATTAAGCTTACAAAAGAGCTTAGTCTATTTCTCGACTTCTCTCCATTATAATGCCAAGGTGATGAACCGACTAAGCCGCGGTAAGCTAATCAAGATGTACGAAGAAGATGAAGATTTATTAGAAGACGTCATCATCGAAAATACCCAGGCTATTGAGATGACGGAGATCTATCGGAATATTACGCAGTCTACGATGGACGCATTTTCCTCTCTGATTTCTAATAATCTTTCTCTTACCATGAAATTATTGACTTCTATCACGATTATTCTTGCCATTCCGACGATGATTTCTGGTTTTTTTGGCATGAATGTGTCTTTACCTTTTACGGAAATGGGAATGGGTGGATTTTTCTTAGTCCTAGGTATCTGTTTGCTGGTATGTATTGCTTCTATTTTCTTATTGAAGCGAAAAGATATGTTTTAATCTCCGCTGATTTAACCAAAAAAGAGCAGCCGGTCTTTTCTTAACCTGGCTGCTCTTTTCTTATTTCTTTTTCGATCAAACATTAAACCGGAAATTAATAATATCGCCATCCTGTACCAGGTATTCTTTACCTTCTAGCCGGAAAAGCCCCTTCTCCCTAGCGGCGGCCATAGAACCAGCGGCCTGCAAATCCGCAAAAGCTACGGTTTCTGCCCGAATAAAGCCCCGCTCAATATCGCTATGGATCTTACCTGCTGCTTTCTTGGCCGGCAACCCTTTACGAATGGTCCAGGCTCTGACTTCATCCTCCCCAGCAGTGAGGAAAGAAATCAAACCAAGTTGTGCATACATGGCCTTTGCCATACGGCTAATCCCGCTTTCCGAGACGCCCAATTCTTCCATAAACATGGCCCTATCCTCAGGCGGAAGCTGACCAATTTCCTCTTCCGTCTTGGCGCAGACCATAAGCACCTCATAGCCCTGTTCCCGGCAATAGGCTTCCACTTGCTCCTTTTGGGGATAGTCTTTGGCAGAGAACTGATTTTCGTCCACATTTACCACGATCATCATGGGCTTATTGGTCAAAAACGTAATATGTTTCGTTGCCTCAATCTCTTCCTCGGAAAACTCCATGAGCCGTAAAGGCTTTTCTTCCATGAGCATTTCTTGGCATTTCAGCAAAGTAGGCTCTTCCAAAGGATGCTCTGATTTCTTTTTCGTTGTGGCAGAAATTCGGCTAAGACGGGTCTCAATCAACTGCAAATCCGCAAAAAGCAGTTCCATCTCAATGGTATTAATATCTCGCATAATATCCACGTTATCCTCCACATGGAGAACATCGGGATTATCAAAAGCACGAACAATATGGGCCAAGAGATCCGCGCCCCGCACAGAAGCCAAAAATTCATTACCACTTCCCTGCCCTTGGGAAGCGCCTCGCACTAAACCAGGGATATCAATAATTTCCACCTGAGCATATGTTGTCTTTTTGGGCTTAAACATTTTCGTCAAATAATCCAACCGCTCATCTGGAATATAGGCATGCCCAGTATTGGTAGCTGTTTTACCAGAATAAAACGCGCTAGTTTCTACGCCAGCGCCAGTCAATAGATTGAAAAATGTCGTCTTACCTACCATAGGTAAACCGATTAGACCGCAGGATAAAGCCATTTTATGTCCTCCTTGACTCCAATTACGATTCTATTATAATCCGAAAAGGGAAACGGGACAAGTATATCGTATTATTATTTGGGAAAAATTTTCCGTTTGTTCGCAACAAAAGAAAAGAGGCCAACCATGAACCAACTTCAACTTCATGATCTTCTCTGGCAAGTGGCAGAAGGGAAACTCTCACCTGCCCAGGCGGAAAAATTATTGCACTCTAGCGCAGATCTGGGTTTTGCCTGCCTAGACTTAGAGCGCGAGCAACGTTGCGGTTTTCCAGAAGTTATTTATGGCGCTGGGAAAACGGCTGAACAGATTAGCCAAATTATGCAGCGTTTATCAGAAAGCACAGAAAATAGTATTCTTGCTACCCGCTGCAGCCAGGAAAAGGCGGCAATGGTCCAGCGTCAACTTTCTCAAGTGCAATATAATGAAACAGCAAAACTACTCTATCTTCCCGCCAAAAAGCAAGAAAAACATGGCCTAGTAGCAGTTTTTTGCGCCGGCACCTCAGACTTGCCTGTGGCAGAAGAAGCGGCCATGACCGCAGAGCTAATGGGCGCTCATGTACAGCGGGTTTACGATGTAGGCGTTTCCGGTTTACATAGGTTATTGGCCCATCAAGACATCCTCCAGCAAGCTAATGTTATTGTTGTGGCAGCAGGTATGGATGGGGCCTTACCTTCGGTCATCGGTGGACTTACGGCCAGCCCAGTGATTGCCGTCCCGACTTCTGTTGGCTACGGCGCCAGCTTTGCTGGGGTTTCGGCATTGTTGTCCATGTTAAACAGTTGCGCTTCTGGTATTGCCGTAGTCAATATTGACAACGGTTTTGGCGCTGGGTATATGGCTGCTGCAATCAATAAGAAATGCAAATAATAATAAAGATTGTGTTTTTTCGTTTATTCTTATATAATAATTAATTATATAATAATTAATTAGATTTGTTAATCTTTTCCTATCCAAAATTTGCTTAAGGAGCAATTATGACTTTTACTGACTTGGTTCTTGTTGCCCTTTTGGTTTTTTCTCTCTATTACGGTTACCGTAACGGCCTTATTAACGTGCTGGCCAACCTGGCTTCCCTCGTGTTAGCGTATCTTGTGGCCCGGCTCTATGCCGTTCCTTTGGGTACGGCTTTGGTTTCTGTCTTTCCTCAGCCAGAGCTAGGCACTATAGAAAATAATACTGGGTCTTTAATTGTCTCTCTGTTGTTTCAAAATCAAGGCACCCTAGTCAACCGTTTAGCCAATATTGTCTGTTTTGTGGTTATTTTTCTTGTAGTGCGTTGGGCCATACGTAAATTAGCAGACCTCATCTCCGATTTTTTTCATCATGGACTATTGGGAACAATTAATCATTTTTTAGGCGCCTTGTTGGCGTTTATCCTCATGCTAATCCTAATCATTATTTGCCTCGATATTGTTTCTCCGGTTTTAACCCAGTTGGGAATAGACAGCCGTGCCTTTTTTGCCAATTCCAAAATCATTATTCCCCTTATCCGTGATCTACAATATTTACATCCGTAACCCTGAAAAATGGAGAATTAACCGCTATGATCGAAAGAATCTCAACCTACATAGATATGTTTAACCAGGGTAATGCTACTCTTGGACAAATTCTCCAGGAAGATCCCACCATGCTTTGGCTATTAATTGCTCTTGGCATTTTGCTCCTCGCACTTCTCCTGGGCATCATCTTGCTGATTTCTAAAAAGAAAAAAGAACCACTTTTATCAGAAGAAACGACGCCCGAGGAAATAGTATTTGTCCCCATTGAGCCAATGGAGAGCGGTCCGGATAGCATTATGTTGCCCTTGGATAGACGGATTGTAGAACAACGAGAAGGGTTGGAGCCGGAAAATCGGCAGGCATTATTGGAAAGCGCCCCACGTTCTCTTTCGCTTATCGTTAACATTTATCCACAATGTAGTGAAAAGGTTCAACAGGAGCTAAAAGATCTCGTACTAAAAAACAATTTCATGACTGACTATGCCCAGCATCTCTCGGAAAAAGATTATCCCCTGCGGGATCTAATCCAAGGCTGGAGCTATTTCCCCGATATGCGGGCGCTGCAAAGTTATGTAGAATTATTAGCCAGCCCTTCGGAAGAAACACAAATGTTAGCCGTCCGCTTACTTTCCGGGCTGCAGGAACCTAAGGTTTTAACTCTACTGGTCTTGACTTTAGCCCGCATTGACCGTTATACACCAGCGCGTATTGCGGAGGTTTTTGCCTCTATGCCCAAGCAAAGCGCAAATTTACTTTCCTATATTCTGCCGGAAATTAATGATACAGAAAAGTCTTTGGTGCTAGATATTTTAGCGCAAATTCGCGTAGCGTTTCCACCAGAAAATGTGCTGAAATGCCTTAAGCATAAAAATCCCACCATTCGTTGTTCTGCTGCCCTTGCACTGGGCGCCAGCGGCATGACCGAGGTAGTACCAGATTTGATTATGGCTACAGTAGACAAAAAATGGGAAGGCCGAGCTGCGGCTGCCAAAGCATTAGGTATGATTGGCGATATTCGAAGCCTCAATGCCTTGACCGCTCTGGAAAAAGATTCTGAAGGCTGGGTATCTGCAGCCGCAACAGAAGCCCTGCGTAATTTTGAAAAATAACCCAAAAATTTCATTTTTAACTTGAAATTATTTTTTGTCCATGATATACTGTACTAGTTTGAGATACCCTGCTTTGATTTCGTTTATCAAAGCCGTTAGTCCAAAGGGAGGAGGTGCATTAGATTGCGCGAATACGAAGTAATGTACATCATCAAACCTGATCTGGAAGAAGAAAAGTACGCCACGATCATTGAGAAGTACAATACGTTGATTCAGAACAATGGCGGTGAAGTTGTTAGCGTTGAGCCTTGGGGCAAACGCCGTCTCGCCTATGAAATCGACAAAATTCGCGAAGGCTACTACGTGCTGCTCAAGATCAACGCTGGTCCTGAACTGCCCGCAGAGCTGGAACGTAATTTCCGTATTGCTGATGAAGTCATGCGTTATCTGGTCATTAAGATCGAAAAATAACCATCGGGAAGTAGGAGGTTCATATGCTGAATCATATTGTTCTCATTGGCAGATTGACCCGTGATCCCGAATTGCGTTACACCCAGAGCGGCGTTGCTAAAGCGAATTTCACCCTTGCAGTGGATCGCAGATTTAAAAACGCATCCGGGGAAAGAGAAACGGATTTTATCAATATTGTTGTTTGGCGGCAGTTAGCTGAACTTTGCTCCAACTATCTGTCCAAAGGCAAACTAGCAGCGGTAGAAGGTGCGTTACAAATCCGTACGTACCAAGCTCAGGATGGTACCAATCGTACCATTGCTGAAGTTGTCGCTGATAATATTCAGTTCCTT
>CAKRYM010000049.1 GCA_934427095.1 uncultured Bacillota bacterium
TACCCAAAGCGTTGCAATGGCTTTGGACCTTTTTCCTGGTGAATATCGGATGGGTGCTGTTTTATCAAACAGATCTGCATGCTTTGCTTACTGCCTTAAAGATGATGTTTGTTTATCAGCCCACCGCTTGGCTACAGTCTTTGGCTTTAGACCCATCTTTGCTGTTTTCTTTACTTTTCCTGCCTCTGGGCCTGTTACTTTCTTTTCCTCTTTTTACTGGGAGGGAAAAATGCCCAAGACATTGGGTTTTACAGGTGGGAGAAACGGGCCTGTATTTGGCCATGTTTTCCCTTTGCCTGTTTTTTATCCTAGGCTCTGGCTACGATCCTTTTATTTATTTCCGTTTTTGAACAAAGAAAAGCGGCAAGCTTTTGGCTTGCCGCTTCTTGTTTTATTGGTTGGATATGGGTTGATTCAGGGTGGGGGGTAATTCTTTTTTTCGCTCTGGCATGGCTTCCGCCAACACAATGGCAATAAACATCAGCACGCAGCCAAGAATTTCTCGCTGATTCATGGCCTGTTGCAAGAAAAGCCAGCCGCCGATGGCAGCGAAAACTGATTCCATCCCCAGCAACAGGGCAGAGATAGCTGGTGATAAACCTTTTTGTCCGATGATTTGCAGGGTGAACGCCACGCCTCCGGACAAAATACCCGTATAAAGCAGAGGAACCCAGGCCGCTAGGATGGCAGAGAAATCTGGGGTTTCAAAGAGCAGCATACAGATACCTGCGCAAAAAGCGCTGACAAAAAATTGACAGCAGGCAAAGGGAAGAGTGTCCACCTTGGGAGCGAAGTAGCCGATACAAAGGATATGCACAGCATTGGCCAGGGCGCAAAACAGGGTCAGAACATCGCCTCGGTTCACGCTAAGCTGCTCATGTAGGCAAAGGAAATAGAGCCCTGCCATGGCAATGGCTAAGGCTAACCAAACAATAGGTCTGGTGCGTCGGCCGATCAATAAGCCCAGCACCGGCACGAAGAGAATATAAGTAGAGGTAATGAAGCCAGCTTTCCCCGCGGTGGTGTAAAGAAGGCCTAACTGCTGGAAGCCGGTAATGGCGAACATCAGCGCGCCGCAGCAAAGTCCGGCTTTTAACAGGTCTTTTCTGCCAAGCTGGGTGGGGGGCAATACGGGAGCTTTTTGTTCCTTTCTCGTGATGATCAGAAACAGGGTCATGACTACACCGCTCAAAAGCTGACGGAAAAAGTTAAAGGTAAAGGGGCCGATGTAGTCCATGCCTTTCGTCTGAAAGACGAAAGCAATGCCCCAAATCAAGGCGGCTAACAGTAAAAGCAGAGAATTCCGGAGTTTCATGAGCGTAGCAAAATCCTTTCCCAAAAAAATTCGACTTTCTTATCATACCTGGCTTAAGCAAAAAAAGCAAGCCAAGAAAATCAGCTACCTGCTTCCCCTGTCTAGGTGTGGATGCTAAGCTCTTTCCAGTCACCTATTATTCGGTAAGATTTCGATGGGTTTCTCCCCAGACGCATAGCTGGTCTAATATTTTCATCAGCGACTGACCCTTTTTTGATAGGCTATACTCTACTTTGGGCGGTATTTGCGGATATTCTTTACGGATAATCAGCTGATCTTTCTCCAATTCTTTGAGGGAGTTACTAAGGGTTTTGTGAGAAATTGATTTTATATATCGTTTCAGCTCATTGTATCGAACCACCTTAAACTCCATTAAACAATAAAGAATAATCATTTTGTATTTACCGCTAATCAAAGACAGAGTGTAATGAAATCCTGTCTCTTCAAAATTTGCTTTTTCTATATAATCCTTAAACATCATACACTCTCCTTTTGGATAGTATCTAACAAAAATGTGCGTACTTTATTTTGTTTTTGTGTATTGCTATAATTATAACATCATATTAGGAGGTGCATAGGCTATGGGCAAAAAAATTTGTATTTTAAACGGTAGTCCCCGGCCAAATGGTAACACGAAAGAACCGATCAAGCATTTTTGTAAAGGGGCGGAGTCCGCTGGGCATGAGGTAACTTGTTTTGATTTACAAAAAATGAATATTCATGGCTGTTTAGGCTGCTGCAAAGGTGGAAAAGATGCGGCTAGCCCCTGTGTGCAAAAAGACGATATGGCGCAGATTTACCCTGTGTATGAAAAGGCTGATGTAGTCGTTTTGGCCTCTCCTATGTACTATTGGGGCGTCAGTGGACAGTTAAAATGCGCCTTTGACCGGCTTTTTGCCGTAGCAGAATTGACCCCTAATTACCAAAATCCGAAAAAAGATTGCATCTTACTGATGGCAGCAGAGGGAAATACGGAAAGCAATTTTGCCCCTGTTCGAGCCTTTTATGAGGGACTCACTTCGCATCTGGGCTGGAACAATATGGGTATTGTGTATGCCGGTGGCAACATGGATGTTGGGGATATTCTAAATAAGCCCGAACAGCTTAAGGAAGCAGAGAAATTAGGTAAATCCATTTAACAATATTGCTGGCAACTCCAGCTGGTAAAGGAAAAGGCGATAGCCAACGCTATCGCCTTTTCTTTTACCTGTCCATCCCCGTAGCAGGGGAAGGGTTCTTTTATCCTTTTTTGGGGGTGGGCTTTTCCTGCTTGTCCGGTGTATACAACGCACAATGCTGGCAATGGCCTTGGCAGCCGCTGCACCTGCTTTGTCCTGCTTTTCTTTGGCGGTATTGTTGGTAAAGCACATAGCCCAGCCAAAGCAGAACCACGCCTAAAATCAGATAATCCAGTAAGCCCATGTTTTTCTCCTTAAAACAATAGCGCCAGGCGGTAGGCGATAAAGGCAACCAGCCAAGCGATGGTGCATTGTCCTAAAACCACCAAAACCGTTTGCCAGGTGGAATTCAGCTCCCGCCGTATAGTGGCAATGGCGGCAAAGCAAGGGGTATAGAGCAAAGCGAAAACCAGGAAGCTGATGGCAGAGGCGCCGTTGAACAGACTGTGCAAGGCCACGGTTAGCTCCGCTGTGGAACAACCCAGCAATACGCCTAAGGTACTAACCACTGCTTCCTTGGCCATAAGGCCAGTCACCAAAGAGGTAACCACCTGCCAGTCGCCGAACCCCAGCGGTTGGAACAAGGGGGCCAGCAATTGCCCTAAGCGGGCCAAGAGGCTGTCCGCATTATCTGTTACCAGGTTAAGGCGCAGGTCAAAGCTTTGCAGGAACCAGATGGCAATGGTCGCCACGAAGATGACGGTAAAGGCTCGGGTCAGAAAATCCTTGGCCTTATCCCACATGAGCATAAATACATTTTTCCAGGCTGGAAAGCGATAATTGGGTAGCTCCATCACAAAGGGCGTTGGTTTCCCCTTAAACAATGTTTTTCCCAAAACAAGGGCCATCAATACACCTACCAGCATACCGCAAACATATAGCCCCGTCATGACCAAAGCCTTTTGTTGCAGGAAAAAGGCGGCTGCGAACACCGCATAAATGGGAATTTTCGCAGAGCAGCTCATAAAAGGGGTTAAGAGTATGGTCATTTTTCTGTCTCGGGTAGAAGACAAGGTGCGGGTGGCCATAATGGCTGGCACTGAGCAACCGAAGCCGATAATCATCGGCACGAAACTACGGCCGGAAAGACCGATACCACGGAGCAATTTATCCATCACAAAGGCGATGCGAGCCATGTAGCCGGTATCTTCCAGGATAGAGAGGAAGAAGAATAGTACCACGATGAGGGGAAGAAAAGAGAGGACGCTCCCCACCCCGGCAAAGATGCCGTCAATGACCAGACTTTGTACCACAGGGTTTAATCCATAGGCGGTTAATCCTTGGTCAACCAAAAGGGTAAGCTGGTCGATTCCTAAGGCCAGTAAATTGCTGAGCCAAGCCCCTACCACATTGAAGGTGAGCCAGAAAATCAAGGCCATGATGGCGATAAACGAAGGGATGGCCAGGAATTTATTGGTTAAGATCCGGTCAATCTGAACGCTGCGGCGATGTTCCCGGCTTTCTTGGGGCTTATGCACCGTGTTTTTGACCAAGTCTTCGATAAAGTCGTAGCGCATGGCTGCCAGGCAGGCTACTCTGTCCAGACCTCTTTCTCTGGTCATTTCCTCTACACTGTGGGCCAAGAGGTGTTGTTCGTTTTCATTTAATTCCAGTAATTGGATAAGTTCGGTATCGCCTTCCACCAATTTGGTGGCGGCAAAGCGGGAGGGGACACCCAACCGGTCAGCATGATCCTCAACCAGGTGGGAAACAGAATGGATGCAACGATGGACTGGTCCTGAGGGGCAAAAGTCCAAGCGTTTAGGTTGACAGCGGTTTTTCACCGTAGAAACCGCCACCTGTACCAATTCTTCAACCCCTTCATTTTTTACGGCGGAAATCGGTACAACCGGGATGCCTAGAGCTTCGCTAAAAGCGGGGATATTCACGCTGCCACCGTTACCCGTTAGCTCGTCCATCATGTTTAGTGCCAGCACCGTGGGAATACGTAGTTCCAGTAGTTGCAGGGTAAGATAAAGGTTACGCTCAATATTGGTAGCGTCTACGATATTGATGATACCATCGGGTTTCCCTTTGAGCAGAAAATCCCGGGTGACGATTTCTTCTGTGGAATAGGGGCGTAAGGAATATACCCCTGGCAAATCCACAATCCGGCAGTTTTTCTGGCCAAGCACATGGCCTATTTTTTGATCGACGGTGACACCGGGAAAATTACCTACATGTTGATTTGCCCCGGTAAGCTGGTTAAAGAGGGTCGTTTTCCCGCAGTTTTGATTACCGATGAGGGCGAGGATCATTCTGTTACCTCCACTTGGATCTGAGCGGCGTCCTCTTTACGAATGGTTAAGGAATAGCCACGCAAAAAAATTTCCAGCGGGTCTCCCAAGGGGGCCACTTTAGCGGCTTTTACACGGGTACCAGGGATTAATCCCATTTCTAACAGACGATTATGCAATTCGCCTTCGCCGCCTACTTGCGTAATTATCGCGAAACTGCCAATGGGCAGAGCATCTAAAGTCATGGGTCGTTCTCCTTTCGGAAAGGGGAGATTAAGCTAGAAAAAATAGGCAAACTCCCCTAATCTAAATTTAGAGCATCTACCTGGGCTTGTCAATAGATTTTGGATAAAAAAAGAATCCCTTGGGACAAGTTCTTTCTTTTTGCTTTGAATTTTTTGTGGATATTTTGGCTTATCTGTGATATGGTGTTGTGAAGGGCGTGCCGTGCCTTTTCGCCATCACGCCCTACCTGCATCCCTTATCTTAGCCCGGAGCTAAGGGAAATGCCGCTTGGTTGGAAGCTCACCGTTTGGATGTTTGCCATTGGTTTATGGTGGAAGATTTGCAGTTTTTGAAGCGTGGGGGCAGAATTTCCCCGACTACCGCAACCCTTGGCGCCATGTTGGAGATTAGGCCCATTTTGAAAATTGAAGCAGACGGCACTTTGACCAACTTTATGAAAAAACGCGGCACTAAGGCTGGGTTAAAACAATTGGTTAAGCTTTATGAGGCGTCTTCCAATAAAGAAGCAGGGGAGAGGGTTTATATCGCTCATACGGATAATCCCGCTGCGGTGGAGTATTTGTCTCAGGCAGTAAAGGAAATCAATCCCCTTTGTCAGTTGACAGACATTATGCTTTCACCGGTGATCGGTAGTCATACCGGCCCTGGCATGTGCGGTATTGTCCATTTTGGCAAAGAAAGATGACCTTTTGCTAAACATGCATTAAGAGTAGGCGAAGGCGGCTAAGCGAAGGAAGGAGGGGATGCTTATGGATATGGAAACCAGTTCCCGGGCTAAAAATAGTGTATTGCGCATTGCTATTGTTTTTCTTCTCATTATTATTAACTTACTTTGGATTCTTACGGTTTTTTTCTGGCTGGAATCTTATTTCGCGGTAATACACATTGTTACCTTGATCGCAGCGTTTCTCTTGGTTGTGGGGATTTGCGGCAAACAGGAAAATTCTGCCTTTAAGTTGCCCTGGATCATTTTGATTTTGGTTTCGCCGGTCTTAGGCTGCACCCTGTATTTTTTCTTTGGTCGCAAAAATGCCACCCAAAAAATGGCCCAGCGGTTTGCGAAGCTTGACGGAGAGTTACTGCCCTTGCTCCAGCAGGAGGAAGCGGTGATGGCTGCTTTAGAAAGCCAAAACCAAATGGTAGCTAATCAGTTCCGCTATTTGCAGCGTTATGCCGCTTTTCCGGTTTATCGCAATACGGATTTGGTCTTTCACCCTGAGGCAACGGATGCGTTTGAAGATCTTTTGCAGGCCTTGTCTCAAGCAAAAGAATTTATCTTTATGGAATATTTTATCGTGCAGGAGGCGAAATCTTTCGCCCGCTTAAAAGCCGTCCTGGCGGACCGCGTGCAACACGGGGTTGAGGTACGGTTTTTGTACGATGATTTTGGTAGCGGCACTTATCTTGACGCTAAGTTTACCAAGCGGATGAAGGCCATTGGCGTACAATGCCGGGTGTTTAATCCCATGTTGCCTATCTTGGATAGCTTTATGAATAACCGGGATCACCGGAAAATTACGGTGATTGACGGGAAAGTGGGGTTTACTGGCGGTTATAATTTGGCGGACGCCTATTATAACCTGGTGCATCCTTATGGGTACTGGAAAGATACCGGGGTGAAATTAACCGGGGATGCGGTGCGTAGTTTGACCGTAATGTTCTTGGAAATATGGAACGCTGTAGAAAAAAGCGACGACTCTTATGAAAAATATCTGCCTCCCTTGGCCTATCAGGCAAAGGAGCAAGGCTTTGTCCAGCCTTTTGCCGATAGTCCAATTGATGACGAGGTTGTAGGAGAAAACGCTTATCTCAATTTGATTAAGAGTGCGAAACATACTGTGTATGCCACAACGCCCTATTTAATCATCAGCGATGAGATGTTACGAGAGCTGTGTATGGCGGCGCAGCGTGGGGTAGATGTACGTATTGTGCTGCCAGGAATTTCGGACCATCCCTTTATTCATTGGCTGTCTCGTTCGTATTATCCCATGCTAGCCAAAAAGGGCGTCAGAATTTTTGAATATACACCGGGCTATATTCATGCTAAGCAAATCCTGGGGGATGGAGAAACCGCCATTGTGGGTACAGTCAATCTGGATTTTCGTAGTATGTATCATCATTTTGAGGACGGCGTTCTGTTTTATGGCTATTCGGCCATTGCCCAGGTAGCGGAAGATTTTGAAAAAATCTTTTCCGTTTCCCAGGAGGTGACGGAAGATTACCTGACGGGTAGAAAAGCGAATATTGGGTTTTTCCAACGGATGTTCCGTCTTTTTACCCCTCTTCTTTAAGGAGAGGGGTTTCCCTTTTTCTTCTAAGAAAAAGCCTGCCTTGCATGAGCAGGGCAGGCTTAGTATATTAAATAATTTGTAATAGGTAAAACTTTAAATAATTGGTTTCCGGTACTCCCCAGAGAATGGGGTGGTCTGCGGATTGCTGGCGGCATTCGATCTGACGTAGTTTTACATCAGCAAGGGCCGCTGCTTCTTGCAACATTTGCCGGAACAAATCCTCTGTCATGAAATGAGAACAGGAACAGGTGGCCAAATATCCCCCGCGGGAGAGGGCTTTCATGGCTTTGCTGTTGATTTCCTTATAACCGCGGTAGGCATTGGCTACCGTGGCGTTGCTTTTGGTAAAGGCAGGTGGGTCCAGAATAATATAATCATATTGTCGGCTTTTTTTCTCTGCCAACTGGCCCAGGAGGATAAAGACATCCTCTTTACAGAAGGTCATCTTTTCCGCTAAACCATTGCGATGCGCATTGGCTTTCGCCAAATCTAAAGCATCCTGGGAAATATCCACTGCTGTCACATGCAGGGCGCCTGCTTTGGCGGCGTTGAGGGCAAAAGCTCCTGTATGGGTGCAGCAGTCTAACACGTGTTTACCAGGCGCTAGCTTGGCTGCCGCTAGACGGTTGTATTTTTGATCCAGGAAAAAGCCGGTTTTTTGCCCATTGATATAATCCACGTCATAGAAAATTCCGTTTTCGCAAATTTCGGTATGGCCGTCTAAATCCGTGGCTAGGCCGGGTAGTGGGTAGAACCCCTTGTATTTGGGTAGGCCTTCCTTCTCTCTTAACCCTGCTTCATTTCGTTCGTAGATGGCGCGGATATGCACGCCTCTTTCCGCTAATACCTCCACCAGCTGTCGGTAGAGCATATCCTTGATCTGTTCGGTGCCGAGAGAAAGCACCTCGGTGACCAAAATATCATTAAAACGGTCCACCGTTAAGCCGGGAAAAGAGTCGGCTTCCCCGAAAATCAGCCGGCAGCAGGAGAAATCTTCTCCCATGACGGTACGACGATAATCCACCGCATAGCTGACTCTTCGCCGGTAGAAGGCCTCGTCAAAGCGGTCGTTGGTGTTGTGGGAAATGATGCGCACGCGGATTTTGGAATGGTCGTTGATATAGCCTGTGCCCAGCCAGCGATGCTTCGGGGAATAGACGTCCACCAAATCGCCGTTGACATATTCCCCTTGGATATGGGTAATTTCGTCTCCGTATACCCAAACATGGCCATTGCGGAGGAATTTTTCTCCTTTGGGGGTGATGATAATTTCCGGATAATTCCTTGGCATCCTTTTCCTTCCTTTTCTATTGCGCAAGCAATGGATGGTATGATATTGTGCAGATGGATAGATGTTTTTTGCGTATTTAGTATAACACTGGAAAGGAAAGCTGTAAAGCGCAGGCATTTTTATATCTATGGGAAAAACAGGCGGAAGAATTGTGGCGGGATATGCGAAAAAATGAAAAATTTTTTCCTAAAACTCTTTACAATTTTTTAGGGATTTAGTATAATGGATTTACTTTATTTTTTTATAGGGTCTTTTCTTTTACGCTGTATCATTCGTTTTTTTAATCACGATGCAGCTGGTCTGTTAAAGGCCTTTTTCTACTGTATTTTAAAAAACCTTATGTTTAACTGGCGGTTTCCGAAGCCCCTTTCTAGACTTCTTGGTTTGGGAAAATCAGCTCATCTATTCGTTTTTCGAATGAACTGTTTTTTCTCTTGGATAAATTTTGCAAGGATTTGCAGTAAATTCTGCTGCTGCAAAGAC
>CAKRYM010000050.1 GCA_934427095.1 uncultured Bacillota bacterium
GGTCCATCCAGGTGGAAAACAAAATGCCGGCAAGAAGGGCCAGGGCGGCAATGGCTGTTTGTTCCAAATTTGTCATGGTAATCCTTCCTTTTCCCAGGGGTAGCCCGTAGTTTCTGATGCATATTCCCTTTCTATCATACCTATTTTTTCTTGGGAATGCAAGTCTTTCGTAAAGGTAGGAAGTTGTTGGGAAAAGACAGCTTTTCTTCGTCCTGGCATTGACAGGAGTTTTTCTTCGGAATTATAATAAAAATGGAAAATTTTCGATCAACCGCAAAAGGGAGAAAAAGACATGACCGTGCGTGTGAGTTATTATCCTGGCTGTACCTTAAAAAGCAAGGCTAAAGCTTTGGATGAACAGGCCAGGGCAGTATTGCGCGCCTTAGACATTGAACTGGTGGAAATACCGGAATGGCAATGCTGCGGCGCCGTGTATCCCATGGCCAAAGATGAAATCGCCCAACGGTTAGGGGCAGTACGGGCCTTGGTCCAGGCCAAGGAAATGGGCTTGCCCTTGCTGACCGTTTGTTCCGCTTGCCATCATGTGCTGAAACGGGTTAATCATGATATGGCAGAGGACAAGGAGATTAGGGACAAGGTTAACGCTTATTTGCAGCTGGAAAATCCTTATGCCGGGGAAACGAAGGTCATTCATTTCCTGGAATTGCTCCGGGACCAGGTGGGGTTCGACCAGCTGAAGGCAAAGGTAAAAGAGCCCTTAACTCAGGCGAAGATAGGCGCTTATTATGGCTGTATGCTGCTTAGGCCTAGTAAAGTCATGGCCATGGATGATGCGGAAGCTCCCACTTTGTTTGAGGATATTTTGGCTGCCTTAGGCGCAGAACCCGTGCTGTTTGCGGCCAGGAACGCCTGCTGCGGCAGTCATCAAACGGTGATTGACCAAAAAGCCGTGGAAAAAAACGGTGGCAAGGTTTTGCATAGCTTAGCGCAGCAAGGCGGGGAGAAAATCGTCACGGTCTGCCCTTTATGCTGGTATAATTTGCAGCAGACAAAAACAGCGGAGGCTCCGGAAGTGGTATATCTGACGGAGTTGATGTACCGGGCTTTGGGATTGGAGGCGATGCAGCATGCAGAAGGATAAAGCATTACAGGAGGAAATCCTAAGGATTTCCGGTCAGCGGCCGGAGCATTGTATGCGCTGCGGAAAATGTTCCGCCTCTTGTCCCGCCTATGGGGAAATGGATTTCCCGCCCCATTTATTCGTGTATATGGTGGAAAAAGGAGACATCGCGCCCTTACAAAAGGCCGATTCCCTATATCATTGTTTGACTTGTTTGGCTTGCGTAGAGCGGTGTCCCCGGGGCGTGGAGCCTGCTAACCTGGTAGAAGCGGTGCGGGCTTTGACCTTACGGGAACAGGGCGCGGGACGAATGAGCCAAGAAGAAATGTTGGCCACAGCTGAGGAAAAATTACCGCAGCAGGCCTTGACCAGCGCCATGCGGAAATACGTGAAATAGGAGGAAGCCAGATGAGCAGGATTGGTGTGTTCATCTGTTGGTGTGGCAGCAATATTGCCGCAACGGTAGATGTAAAGAGGGTGGCAGCGGCTTTGGCTCAGGAGCCGGATGTGGTCTCTGCCCAGGATTATGCCTATATGTGTTCCGAAGCGGGACAAAACCTCTTGAAAGAGGCCATTACAAACCAACTCTTAAGAGGGGTGGTGATTTGCGCCTGCTCTCCTCGGATGCATGAAGCCACCTTCCGAAAGGCAGCCGCGCAGGCGGGGCTAAACCCCTATTTGGTGGAAATCGCCAATTTGCGGGAGCAATGCTCCTGGATACATAAGGATATAGACCAAGCCACGGAAAAAGCCATTGCCTTAGGGCGGGCGGCCATTGCTAAGGTGAAGCGGAATACGCCCTTAACCCCAGGGGAAACCCCGGTGACCAAACGGGCTTTGGTGGTGGGCGGCGGTATTGCTGGCATTCAGGCGGCTTTGGACATTGCGGAAGCGGGCTTCCCCGTGGACATTGTGGAAAAGGAACCTACCATTGGCGGGCGCATGGCCCAGCTGGACAAGACCTTTCCCACCCTAGATTGCTCGGCCTGTATTTTGACCCCGAAAATGGTGGAAGCAGCCCAGCATCCCAATATTCGCATTTTTTCTTACAGTGAAGTGACGGAAGTCAAAGGCTTTGTGGGGAATTTTCAGGTGAAGATACGCCGCAAGGCTCGCTATGTGAAAGAGGATATTTGCACCGGCTGCGGCTTGTGTACGGAAAAATGCCCCCAGAAAAAAGTGCCCAATCAATTTGACCTAGGCATGAGCAAGCACGGGGCTATTTACATCCCCTTTGCCCAGGCGGTGCCCAAGGTGGCGGTAATTGACCCGGAATACTGCACCAAGTTAAAAACCGGCAAATGCGGTCTTTGCGCCAAGGTCTGCGCCATCGGGGCCATTGATTATACCCAGCAAGATCAGGAATTGACCGAGTCTTACGGCGCCATTGTGGCGGCCACGGGCTTTGATTTGCTGCCAGCCAAACGCTTTGGGGAATATGCCTATGGCTTAAGCCCGGATGTGTTAACTTCTTTGGAATACGAACGCTTGATGAATGCCGCAGGGCCCACAGGCGGGAAATTGGTCCGGCCTTCGGACGGGAAACATCCTAAGACCATTGTGTTTGTGCAATGCGTGGGCTCCCGGGATACCACCAAGCGGGGGAAACCCTATTGCTCCAAGGTGTGCTGCATGTATACAGCCAAGAACGCCATGCTGACCAGGGAAAAATACCCGGACACGGAAGTGTATGTGTTTTATATTGATGTGCGCACCCCGGGTAAGAATTTTGACGAGTTTTACCGCCGGGCTGTGGAAGAATACGGCGTCCATTATATCAAAGGGATGGTGGGGAAAGTGTCCCCCAGCGGCGACAAATTGATGGTGCAGGCGGCTGATCTCTTAGGCGGGGAACAGCTGCAGATCGCCGCGGACATGGTGGTATTAGCCACTGCGGTACAGCCGGCAGAAGGGGCCAGAGCTTTAGGCACTTTGCTCACAGCTAGTATGGATACGAATGATTTCTTTACGGAAGCGCACCCCAAATTGCGGCCGGTAGAAAGCCCCACAGCCGGGGTGTATTTGGCGGGCATGTGCCAAGGGCCTAAGGATATTCCGGAAACCGTGGCCCAGGCTTCTGCCGCGGCCGTGAAGGTAGTGGGACTCTTGGCCAAGGATAAGCTGACCGGCAATCCTTGCGTGGCGAAAAGCGACCCCTTGCTCTGCAACGGCTGTTCTGCCTGTGAAAAGGTTTGTCCTTATGGGGCTATCACTTATGAGGAAGAAGAAGTGCGCTTGCCTGGTTTAGGCAAAGAGATACGCCGGGTGGCTAAGGTGAACCCGGCGGTTTGCCAGGGTTGCGGCGCCTGCACCGTGACCTGCCCCTCTGGGGCCATGGATTTGCAGGGCTTTTCCCATCAACAGATCATGGCGGAGGTGGATGCCATATGGAAATAGCAAATTATCGTCCCCGTATTGTGGCTTTTTGCTGCAACTGGTGCTCTTATGCCGGGGCGGATTTGGCTGGCACTAACCGCATGGAATACCCGGCAGAGGTACGGATTATCCGCGTGCCTTGTTCCTGCCGGGTGGATCCCTTATTTATTCTGCGGGCCTTTCAACGGGGAGCGGACGGGGTTATTCTTTGCGGTTGCCATCCCGGGGATTGCCATTATACGTCCGGGAATTATTTTGCCCGCCGCCGCATGAGCCTGCTCCTTTCCTTATTGGAATATGTGGGAGTGGAAAAGGAACGCTTCCGGGTGGAATGGATATCCGCCGCAGAAGGGGCTCGCTTTGCCGGGGTGATGCAGGAATTTACCCAAACTTTAGCGGCCTTAGGGGAAAACCGGCGATTGGAGGATTTGCGATGCAAGGGGCAATGAGAAAAACAGCCATAGAACTACTGCAAGCAGGTACCGTTGACCGGGTACTGGGCTGGAAAAAAGGCCTCTTACCGGAAGAAAGGGAAATCGCCATTTTCCGGGAAAAAGAGGAGATTGAACAGGAGTTGGTTTACGACCCTTGCTGCGGGCAGAATTTGAGCAAGACCTTAATCCAAGAAAGCCAAAAGATAGGCCGCATTCTGGTTTTCCTGCGTCCCTGCGACGGGGCTGGCTATGACCTGCTATTGCGGGAACACCGGCTGCGGCCAGAAGGGGTGTACACCGTAGGGATTCCCTGCCCAGGGGTATTAGACCTGGTTAAGCTGGGAGAAAAATACCCTCAGGGCTTAAACAGCCTGGAGATGGTTGGGGATGAGGTACAGCTTTCTGCCCAAGGGAAAGCAGAAACCCTGCCTTTGGCAAGCTTATTGGCGGAAACCTGCCAAAGCTGTGCCAGGGTGAGCCCTGTGGCTTATGAGATGAGTTTAGGCGAAGGCCAGGAACAGCCAAAGCCTTTGGCCCTTGACCCTTATGCTAAAGTGAAGGAGATCGAGGCCCTGTCCCCGGAAGAACGCTTCCGTTTTTGGCAAGGGGAGCTTTCCCGCTGCATTCGCTGTAATGCTTGCCGGAATGTCTGTCCGGCCTGCTCCTGCCGGCAATGCGTCTTTGACAACCCGGCTTCCGGTGTGGCCAATAAGGCTGCGGCAGACGCCTTTGAAGAAAAGCTATTCCATTTGATCCGGGCCTATCATGTGGCCGGACGCTGCGTGGACTGCGGACAATGCGACCGGGTTTGCCCGGAGCATATCCCTCTCCACTTGCTGAATCGAAAATTACGCCAGGATTTGACGGCCTTTTATGGGGAAGCGGCAGGGGCGTTGACCGCCTATGCCCTGACGGACGCGGAACCTGGGCAAGAGAAGGGAGGCGGCAAATGATGCAGAAACTACCGGTGCAAGAACTTCCCCGCTTGCTGGATTTGTGGCAGGAAAAACGGCGGATCTATGTGCCAGGTGAGGAACGTTGGCAACTCCGTGCACCAGGGGAAAGCCCCAGGTTAACGCTTTGCCGCCACGGAATCAAGGACTTATTCCTGCCCCAAACCGAGGATTTGATGTCTTTCCGGCGGCAAGGAAAACAATTGCAGGTAGAGGACTTACGTGAGGAAGAAGAAGATTTTCTGGTCTTTGGGGTACCGGCCTGCGATAGGGAAGCCTTGTGCCGCTTGGACGAGGTGTTCTTAGCGGAACCCAAAGACACCTATTATGCCAACCGGAGAAAGCACGGGGTTTTGGTGGCTTTTTGCTGCACAGAGCCGGAAAGCAGTTGTTTTTGTTCTACCTTTGGCATTGACCCAGGCCAGCCTGGCGGGGATATTTCCTGCTGGCAGCAGGGGGACACCTATGTTTTCCAAGGGAATACCCCAGCTGGAGAAAGCCTCTTAGCAGAAGCAAAGGCTTTGCTGACCCCTGGCGGAGACGAGATAGCGGAAGCTGCGGCGAAAAGGGTCAGAGAAAAATTGCCCACTTTGCCTTTGGGCAAATTGTCTTTGGGCGATATCCCTGCTACAGATACGCAAGCCTTGTTTGCTAGAGAAGAATGGGCGGACTTGGCGGCCCACTGTTTAGGCTGCGGCGCTTGCACCTTTGTTTGTCCTACTTGCCAATGCTATGATATTCGGGAATTCGACGACGGAAAACAGATTCGCCGTTTTCGTTGCTGGGATAGCTGCATGTATGCGGATTTCACCCTGATGTCTGCCGGCCAACCAAGGCCCACCCAAACAGAACGGTCCCGGCAGCGGTTCATGCATAAGCTGGCTTATTTCCCCACGGAGCATCAGGGGCGTATGGGCTGCGTAGGCTGCGGACGCTGCGTGAAAGCCTGCCCTCAGCATTTGCATATGGCAAAGGTCATCAACACCTTGGGAGGGAAAAAGCATGGATAAAGAAACCCTCATCCCAGTGGCGGGTGTGGTCACCAAGATTCGGCGCGACACTGGGGATGTGAAAACTTTTTTGGTAGAAAAAGAGGACGGCGGCAAGCCTTTCCTCCATCAGCCGGGCCAATGCGCCATGTTGTCTATTCCCGGCGCTGGGGAAGCCATGTTCTCCATCACCAGCTCTCCCACGGCGCCGGAAATGGAATTCTCCATTAAACAGTGCGGCTGCTTAACCCAGGCTTTGCATGAGCTGGAAGAAGGGAACCAGGTCTTTATCCGCGGCCCTTATGGCAATCATTTTCCCGTGGAAGGGGATTTCTTAGGCCAGGACCTGCTCTTTGTGGCTGGTGGCATCGGCTTAGCCCCCTTACGTTCTGTCATCAATTATGTGCGGGACAAGCGGGAGCAGTACGGGAAAGTCGCGGTGGTATACGGCGCCAGAAGCGCCGAAGATTTGGTGGATTATCAGGAATTAACCGAAGTTTGGCAGAAGGAAGAGAATCTGGACCTGTATCTCACCATTGACCGGGCGGAAGCAGGCTGGACAGGGCATACGGGCTTTGTGCCGGATTATCTGGCGGAGCTAAGTTTCTCCCCATCCTATTTGGCCGTGGTCTGCGGCCCGCCGGTGATGATCAAATTCAGCATCGAAAAGCTGCTGGCGTTAGGTTTTCAACCGGAACAAATCTATACCACCATGGAAATGCGCATGAAATGCGGCGTCGGCAAATGCGGCCGCTGTAATATTGGCAGCAAATACGTGTGCAAGGACGGCCCGGTTTTCCGTTGGGATCAATTGGGCGCTTTGCCGGATGAGTATTAGAAAGGCTGGGGAACATGGAACATACTGTTGATATTTATTTGTTTGGAAAACGCTATACGGTGCCGGATAATTTGACCATTATGCGCGCCATGGAATACGCCGGCTATGAGCTGGTGAGAGGCTGCGGCTGCCGGAACGGCTTCTGCGGCGCTTGCGCCACCATTTACCGGATCAAGGGGGACAGAGAGCTCCATTTCTGCCTGGCCTGCCAAACCAAGGTGGAAAACAATATGTACCTGGCTATGCTGCCCTTTTTCCCTTTGGTAAAGCAGCCTTATGACTTAGAAAAATTAGACCCTGCCCAGCAGGTGATGATGGAGCTTTACCCGGAGATTTACCAGTGCATTGGCTGCAATGCCTGCACCAAAAGCTGTACGCAGGGCTTAAAGGTCATGCAATACATTGCCTGGGCCCAGCGGGGGGAATTTGCCAAATGTGCGGAAGCCTCCTTTGACTGCGTCATGTGCGGCGTTTGCTCCGCCCGTTGTCCAGCGGGGATATCCCATCCCCAGGTGGCTATGTTGGCCCGCCGCTTAAACGGCAAATACCTGGAACCTTTCTGCCAACATTTGGCAGAACGAGTGCAGGAAATCAAGGACGGCAAATGGGAAGAACCCATCCAGCAGCTGATGAACATGGGGGATGAGGATATCCCCGCCCTGTATAATCAGCGGGAGATCGAGAAATAAGGAGGGCCTGCCATGTATAATGAGGAAATGCTGGCTTCCATGGCCAAAGTGGAAGTCGCCAGAGAAGAAAATATCCGGCTGGAACCCCGCCGCCTGAGCGCCGAGGAAAAGGAACAGCTACTGGCAGCCTATCACCCGGATTATAAACAGGAGATGTTTGGCACCTTAACCGTAGGGGTGAACAAAGGGGAGAAAGCCCCCTTGGAGCTGAAAGCCCTGTTGGAAGCGGGCAGCCGTATTGACCCCGACACTTTGGACTTGTCCCAAGTGGACTATGACACGGATGTGCTGATTATCGGCGGCGGCGGTGCCGGCTGTGCGGCAGCCATTGAAGCGCAACAAGCCGGGGCTAAGGTATTGCTGGTGACCAAGCTACGCTTAGGGGACGCCAATACCATTATGGCCGAAGGAGGCATCCAGGCAGCGGATAAGCCTAATGATTCCCCGGCCCAGCATTATCTGGACGCCTATGGGGGCGGGCATTTTGCCGCCATTAAGGAATTGCTGTATAAGCTGGTCATGGAAGGGCCGGAAGCCATTAGCTGGCTCAATGCTTTGGGCGTGGAATTCGACAAGGAGCCGGACGGCACCATGATTACCACCCATGGCGGCGGCACCAGCCGCAAGAGAATGCACGCGGCTAAGGATTATACCGGCGCCGAAATCATGCGTACCTTACGGGACGAGGTACAGAATTTAGACGTGCAGGTGGTGGATTTTACCGCGGCCATTGAGCTGATTTTGGACGAACAAGGTAGGGCTGCCGGCGCAGTGCTGATGAATATGGAAACGAAAGAAATCCTGCTCTGCCGGGCGAAAACCGTAATTATGGCCACCGGCGGCGCCGGACGCCTGCATTATCAGGGCTTCCCCACCTCCAACCATTACGGCGCCACTGCGGACGGGCTGATTATGGGGTATCGGGCCGGGGCGAAAATCCTTTACGGCGATACTTTGCAATATCATCCCACTGGGGCTGCTTATCCGGAGCAGATCTTTGGGGCGCTGGTAACGGAAAAGGTCCGTTCCATGGGCGCCATGCTCATTAACCGGGAAGGGCAGGCCTTTATGAACCCCTTGGAAACCAGAGACGTTTCTGCGGCCTGCATTATCCGGGAATGTACGGACCGGAATTTGGGGGTACATGCCCCGGACAGCGTGGGGGTATGGCTGGATGCGCCCATGATTGAGTTAAAGCACGGGGTGGGCACCATTGAAAAACGCATTCCTGGTATGCTGCGGATGTTCAGCAAATACGGCATTGATATTCGTAAGGAGCCGATTTTGATTTATCCCACTCTCCATTATCAAAACGGGGGCTTGCTGATTGATTCTGCTTGCGAAACCGCCATTCCCAGCCTTTTCGTGGCTGGGGAAGCAGTGGGGGTCATTCATGGCCGCAACCGCTTGATGGGGAATTCTCTTTTGGATGTGATTGTGTTCGGCCGTTCCGCTGGGAAAAAC
>CAKRYM010000051.1 GCA_934427095.1 uncultured Bacillota bacterium
AAAGACATTGCGACCTTCAATACGCAATACAGTCGCCGTCACAATATCGTCTTTTCTGGTAGCGAACTGATCATAAACCAGATTGCGCTCGGCTTCGCGAATCCGCTGTACCACCACATGTTTTGCTGTCTGGGCAGCAATGCGGCCGAAGCTTTTCGGCGTTACCTCAGATTCAAACACATCGCCGATTTCAAATTCCGGATCATAGAGCTGTGCGTCTTTCAAGGCGATTTGCCGCTTATCGTCTTCTACCTCTTCAACAACATCCTTGCGGTAATAGACATGGATATCGCCATTAGTACGGTTGATCTCAACCCGCACATTGTCCGACACGCCGAAATGTTTTTTATAAGCGGAAATTAATGCTGCTTCGATGGCTTCCACCAGGACGTCCATCTCAATCCCGCGCTCTTTTTCCAAATCCTTCAGGGCTTCGATAAATTCGACGTTCATGCTTTTCTCTCCTTAAACTCTCTTTATCCTAAGGGACCCTAATCAAAGTCTGCTTTCAGCCAAATATGGGCAACCTCATCCAGGGGAAAGGTCATCAGACCATCTGCCGTTTCCAGTGCAATCCTATCTCCTTGCAAATCTCCTAAAATCCCTTCAAACTCCTTTTGTCCATTCTGGGCAACATATAATTTCAAGCGGACGGCATTCCCTGCATAACGCAGTAAATCACTTTCTCTTTTTAGCGGCCGTTCCAGCCCGGGAGAACTAATTTCCAGAAAATAGCTTTGACTGATGGGGTCCGCTTTATCCAGCTCGGCGCTCATCGCCTCGCTGACCCGCTGGCAAAGATCATGATCCACCGGTGGCTCCCGATCAATATAAATCCGTAAATACCAGCTACCAGCTTCTTTTACATACTCAACATCGATCAGCTCAGCGCCTTCTCCCGCTGCCACGGGTTCGGCCATCTGCCAAATCCCTTTCTCGATGCGGCTATAATCCACAAGAAAGCCCTTTTTTCTGACCATAACGACCCCAACTTCCTTAACATAAATTGCTGACAAAAGAAAGAAGTGGGTATTACCCACTTCGCAACAAGAAACTTTAAACTCTTTTGTATTTTATCATACGGCAAGAGAAAAAGCAACTGTTTTTCCACGGATTTTTCGCAAACCATAAACTTTTGTCAAGTAAAACTAGGTTAAACTGGGATAAAATATCGAAAAATCAGCAAAAAGTGGGCAAATTCCGCAAGAAAATTGAGGTTAATCTTGTATTTATGATAACAAAATAACAGTTAGTGAAGGAAAAGGAGGCTTGTGCAATGTCTATTAAACTCTGTGAAATTCAAATCGACAATATTCCCTGCGCAACTTATGAACCCGTACAAAAGCCCCTTTTGCCCAAGTGCGGGAAAACCAAATAACCCGCTCTCTTATCCCCCGTTCAAAACGGGGGTTCTTTTTTGACAACATAACAGTAAAGGTAGCTAAGCCAGGTTTTTTCTTTTCCGAAAAATTTTCTTGTATTCCGTAACAATTAGGATTAAAATGCTCATAGATTACTGATTTTTCCGATTAGGCCAGTTAGCTAATGGGTAAGCGAGGGTACTTATGCTGGATTCCCGAAAGAAAAACAATCCCCTCTTTCTCCGCCGCCGCGACCGTTTCCGCCTGATTTTATTGGGGCTTATCGCCGGGGTATGCGCAGGAGCGGTGTCTATTCTCTATCGCTTTGCCTTAACCGGCGCCAACCTGCTTAGGGAATGGCTGCTGCCTTTCTGCAACTCTCCTGGAACCATTGTACTGCTCTTTGTCACCCTGATCTTTTTTGGTGTGCTAACAGGCCGCCTCATGCGAAAGGAAACGCTGATTTCTGGTAGCGGTATTCCTCAAGTTGAAGGAGAACTAATGGGCTATTTCTCCTCTCGCTGGGCTAGAGTCCTTTGCCTAAAATTTGTAGGCGGCGTCATCAGCATGTTCTGCGGCCTTTCCTTGGGGCGAGAAGGCCCTTCCGTACAATTAGGCGCTATGGCGGCCAAAGGCCTTTGCGACAAATTACATCGAACCAGTATTGAACGAAAATATCTGATTAGTTGTGGCGCCTGCGCCGGCTTAGCGGCAGCGTTTAATGCACCTTTGGCTGGTTTGATGTTTGGATTGGAGGAAATCCACCGGAATTTTTCCAGTCGTGCTTTATTTTCCGCTATGGTGGCTTGTATCTCCGCTGCCTATCTTTCCATTATGGTCTTTGGCAATGTTTCCTCGCTCAATATGCGCATGGAATCCATCATGCCGCCACGCTATTATCCTATCCTATTATTAGCCGGGATATTCTTCGGTTTGGTTTCTTGCCTGCATAACAAAGCGATTTTCTGGGCGAAGAAATTATTTTCCCGCTGGCGGTTACCCCTACCCATGAAAAGGGGCTGCATTTTTGCTTCCGCTGGTGTGGTCGCTCTCGTTTTACCAGATGCCTTAGGCAGCGGCGATGGGATCATTTCCCAACTTTCTACTTATGGCTATACCACCTTAGTTTTGCTGAGCTTGTTCGCCGTAAAATTTTTGTTTACTGTGATCTGCGCCAGCTCCGGCGCACCGGGCGGCACTCTAGTGACTATGCTGGTTTTAGGTGCTTTAAGCGGTAGCATCTTCGGCCGCTTTGCTATTTACGGCCTAGGGTTGCCGGCACAATATGCTTACAGCTTCATCCTTTTAGGCATGGCGGCTATGTTTTCCGGCGCAGCTCGGGCACCCTTGACCGGCATTTTCTTAGTGGTGGAGCTTTCCGGTTCCATGACTCATTTCTTGGGATTGGCTATCGTTTCCCTTTCCGCTGTTTTGGTGGCTGATCTGCTAAAAGTAAAACCGCTTTATGAGCAAATGTTGGAAGACATCATTCCCGATTCCCACGGAAAGCGGCCCACAAAAGAGCTTTCCACTATTGAATTAACTGTTTCTTACCGCAGTTATTTGGTGGGATTACCCTTAAGCCAGGTGCCGTTGCCAGAATTCAGCCTAGTGGTCACCATTGACCGCCAAGGGGAACAAGTGATTCCCCGTGGTAGCACCAAAATCATGGCTGGGGATTTGCTCACCATTGTCTGCCCAGCCGGTGAAGAAGGCGTAACCCGCAAAGCTCTGGGCTATAACGCCGATCCAGATGAAGAAAGTAAACCCGGTTAATAGCGGAATCAAAAGAAAAAATAAAGACAGCGTAAGCCTTTTTCGCTTACGCTGTCTTTTTCTTTGTTCAACAAAAGAAATTTGCCTTTTCCCGCTTCTTCTTTCGCTTATTTACGTTTACGATGGGGCTTTTTGCTTTTTTCTGGGCTATTGCCGCCTACGCCAAAGTTGACACTGGTATCCCCCTGCAAGTCCGTGCCGAATTGATAATCATTCCCCGGCAACACAGCGTTAAGCAGAATACCCATAATGGCGCCCACAGCCAACCCAGTAAAGCTAATGGTCACCTGACCAATGACAAAGGAAACATTGCCTGCGGTGCTGTAGGCAATACCAATGGAAAGCACCATAATCAAAGCGGCAATGATCACATTACGGCTTTTGGTGAAATCTACTTTATTTTCTACCACATTGCGAACACCAACGGCAGAAATCATACCGTAAAGGACCAGGCTGACCCCACCAATGGTGGCAGTGGGCATGCAGCTAACCAAAGCGGCAAATTTGGGGCAGAAGGAGAAAATAATGGCCAGCACAGCGGCAATACGAATCACACGAGGATCATATACTTTCGTCAGCACCAAGACGCCGGTGTTTTCTCCGTAAGTCGTATTGGCCGGCGCACCGAACACAGAAGCCAGTGTAGTGGCCAAACCGTCGCCAGCCAACGTGCGATGCAGGCCAGGGTTAGCAATATAGTTACGGTTGCAGGTGGAGCTGATGGCGCACATATCGCCAATATGTTCAATCATGGTAGCCAGAGCAATGGGCATAATGGTAATAATAGAGGTAATCAGAACGCCGTGATCGGCTCGTCCCACCAAAGAAAAGACCGTATCGCTCATTTGGAAAGGTAAACCTAACCAGCTGGCTTCCTTCACTGGGGTGAAATCCACCATACCGCAGCAAACAGCCACCAGATAGGAAACAATCACACCAAGCAAAATGGGGAGAATGTTAATCATGCCCTTGCCCCAAATATTGCAGAAAATCACCACCACAATAGCGATTAAGGCAATGCCCCAGTTGGCGGAGCAATTGGCAATGGCGGAGCTGGAAAGGGTCAAACCAATGCAGATAATGATTGGCCCAGTCACAATGGGAGGGAAAAAGCGCATCACTCGTTCTGCCCCAAAAGCTTTAAAGAGCGCCGCCAGAACGAAATAGAGCAAACCAGCGCACATTACCCCAAAGCAAGCATAGGGCAGCATTTCCTTATTAGGAATATTAAATAATCCTGTGGCCGGATCTTCCAGCATGGGGGCAATAGCGAAATAGCCGCCCAAAAAGGCAAAGGAAGAACCCAAAAACGCCGGCACCTTACCGCCGGAAATCAGGTGGAACAACAGCGTACCGATGCCCGCAAAGAGCAAGGTAGCAGAAACAGATAAGCCAGTCAGGGTAGGAACCAGCACCGTAGCGCCGAACATGGCAAACATATGCTGGAAGCCTAAAGTTCCCTGTTTCAGAAAACCCAGGGGCCTGGCATCATAAATAGGATCTTTACCAATATGGATCTTGCTTTCTTCTTGGTTCGTCATGATAACCTCCTCAATTTGTAAAATAAAAAAATAAGAACAAAACCAAAATAATGAGCAATCGTAAAGACAAACAAAAGGTAAAGAAAAGGGGCAACTATTTCCGGTAAACTTCCACCCGAGAACAACCGTCAAACTCCGGTACTAGCACAGAAACGAATTCTTGCTCGGAAGTAGGAATATTTTTCCCCACAAAATTTGCTTTGATGGGCAATTCTCGATGTCCCCGATCCACCAATACCGCTAAAGTGACCGTAGCTGGCCGGCCAATATCCATAGCCGCGTCCAAGGCAGCTCGTATCGTGCGTCCGGTATACAGCACATCGTCCACCAAAATTACATGTTTGCCGGCGATATCGCAATGTAAGGTCCGTTCATTTAGCACTGGGTCAGCGCCGATGCGGCTTAAATCATCCCGATAAAAAGTAATATCCAACTCCCCTACCGGGACCTCCACCCCTTCATGAGCCCAAATATGCTTAGCAATCTCCTGGGCAAGAGGCACACCACGCCGACGTATGCCCAACAAAACCAGGTTTTCACTACTGTGGTAATACTCCACAATTTGGTAAGCAATACGCTTTAAGGCATTATGGATTTCTTTTTCTTCCATGACAGTGGACAAATATTCCATGGCTTGCCTCCCCATAAAAAAACCTGCCATGGATTCGGCAGGCAGATAGACATAAACATAGACATAGTGCGTCCAGGGAATATATCATCTTGCCGGCATCACAGTACCGGATTAAAGATTCATTTCTGCTACATTATACACAAGCATTCGTCAGATTGCAAGCTTTTCAGCAAAAAACTTGTCCCGGCAAAAGATTTCTGCTAAAATAAGGCATAGTTTCATTTGATCAGGAGGTGGACGCTTTGCAGGAAATGGAACGGCAATTTCATATTCAGTGCGTGAACGGCGACGTAGGAGAATATTGCATTTTACCTGGCGATCCTGGTCGTTGCGAAAAAATAGCCAAATACCTGGATAACGCTTCTTTTGTGCGACAAAACCGGGAATATGTGGTTTATACCGGTTATCTGGAAGGAGAAAAAGTCAGCGTAGTTTCCACAGGGATCGGCGGGCCTTCCGCAGCCATTGCCATGGAAGAATTAGTGAATATCGGTGTCAAGGAATTCATCCGTATCGGTACCTGTGGTGGTATCCATTTAGACGTTCAAGCCGGGGATTTGGTCATCGCCATGTCCGCAGTACGCCAAGACGGAACCAGCGCAGAATACGCTCCAGAAGGTTATCCGGCCACAGCAGATTTCCAAATCGTCCAGGCCTTATCCCAAGCTGCAGATCATCTGCACGCGAAAAAGCATATTGGCGTAGTCCAGGCCAAGGATTCCTTTTATGGACAGCATAGCCCGGAACGCATGCCTGTGGGTCCCATGTTGCTACAAAAATGGGAAGCCTACCGCCGTCTGGGGGTTCTGGCTAGTGAGATGGAATCTGCCGCTTTGTTTGTGGTGGCCGCCAGCAGAGGGGTGAAATGTGGCTCTGTTTTTTCTGTACTATGGAACCAGGAACGAGAAAAAGCTGGACTGGATCAAAACCAGGTGTTTGATACGGACCTTGCCATTCGCTGTGCAGTGGAAGCCATCCGTATCTTAATCCAGCAAAAAAGGGAGCAAACAACTGAGCCATGATCCGCGCGATCTTCTTTGATATTGACGGCACCCTGTTGGACCGGCATACCCATCTTTGTCCAGAAAGCACCCGGCAGGCGCTTCAACAATTGCAAAGAGAAGGGATCAAGCTCTTTATCGCCACTGGCCGTAACCCTTTGGATCTTACGAAAGATGAAATTTTGCAAGATACCCGCTGCGTCTTTGACGCTTATTTGACCTGCAATGGCCAATATTGCTACAATCAAAAGGGTATCCTTTATGAAAACACTCTGCCCAAATCCACTTTAGAAAAATTAATGACCCTGTATGGCAAAGACCCCTGGCCTATGCTAGTCTTTCGGCCAGACGGTCGCTTTGCCATTGGGGATGGGCAAGACCCCCGTTTTCTTACGGCAAACCAAGCCTTTGATGTAAAAGACATGGTGTTTACGGATATTCGTACCGCCTTAAATGGGGAAGTGCTGCAAATTCTCTGTTATCAGCAAGAGGGCGAACTGCCAGACCCCGTAAAAGAACTCCCCCAAGTCAAAAAGATCCGTTGGCATCCTTGCGGTTATGACATGGTGCCCAGTAATGGCGGCAAAAAAGACGCCATCCAAAAAATCTTAGCCATCTACGGTTTTTCTGCCCAAGAGGCCATGGCTTTTGGGGATGGAGAAAACGACGCGGACATGCTATCTGCCGTAGGCATTGGTGTGGCCATGGGTAACGGGTGTAAAGCAGCCAAAGACGCTGCGACCTACGTCACCACAGAAATCTATGCTGATGGCGTTGCCCAAGCTTTAACCCATTTTGGGTTGCTTTAGCCCAGCATAATGAAGAGTGGCAGTATACACAAACATTTCTGTTGCTGCGTTTTTTCGCGGATGTGAATCCCCGTTGCTTGTGGCAACGGCATGATGGTGCTATCATCAAGCCTAGCAAACAGCAATGCATCTCAGGAGGTAACCAATGTTAAATGAAAATCTGAAAACCATCCGCAAAAATAAAGGTCTTTCCCAAGAAGAATTGGCCATCAAACTCAATGTGGTTCGCCAAACCGTATCCAAATGGGAAAAAGGCCTCTCTGTACCAGACGCAGAAATGCTCTTAGAAATTGCCGAGGTTTTGGAAACTCCGGTCAACGTCTTGCTAGGGGAAAACATTGAGCAAGAGCAAGAGGATCGGATCAAGGAATTATCCGAAAAACTAGAGCTATTGAATGAGCAGTTTGCCCGGCGTACCGAACGAACCCGTAAACTTTGGCGTTGCCTATCCATAGCGGGGCTGATTTTATCCCTGCTCATTGTTTTGTTTATTTGGATCGTGAGTAACCAAATCGGACAATCCTTTCTGGCACCTAACAGTATAGGTGCCATTGGCGGCGCCGATGGTCCCACCAATATCTATCTAAGTTCCACGGGCCCCAACCCCCTTTTGATTATCTTTTTCCTTTGCATCGCCGTGCTTTCCCTGATCGGGCTTTGGCAAACCAAGCGGAGATCATAACCAACAAAAAACGCCTGTCTTTTGGACAGGCGTTTTCTTTTTTCTTAATGTTTCAAGCGGCTTTGCAATTCTTGCAAAGTATGAACTGGGTCCATAGCTTGATCCTTCCGGCTGCGCAACCCTTCCGCCGCAGCAGCCGCAGCAGCCATCGTAGTGATATAAGGAATGCGGGCGCGAATGGCTTCCCGGCGAATAAAGCGGTCCTCTTCACTACCGCCTGCGCCGGTATTGGTATCAATCACCAAATCCACGCCGTTCTGACCAATCAGAGCGGAAACCCCGGCTTGATCCGTAATCTTCTGCACAGCATAGCCTTGCTCGGCAATGAAATCCGCCGTCCAACCAAAGGCCAACAGGCAGAAACCGCATTCTGTCAGCTTTTGCAGAATAGGCGGCAGTTCCACCTCATCCCCAGGTTCCACGCTAAGCAACACAGCGCCTTTTACCGGCAAGGGGCTTTGGGTAGCTTCTTCCGCTTTCAAATAAGCGGCCCCAAAGGTTTCTGCTAAGCCCAGCACCTCGCCAGTAGAACGCATTTCCGGTCCTAAAACTGGGTCCACTTCTGGGAACATATTAAAGGGGAACACCGCTTCCTTCACCCCATAATAGGGAATATCCGGCGTTTTTACCGTGCCTAAGTCAAAAGAGGGGTTTAGCATCGCTTCAATGGCCAAAGGCACCATACGTACACCGCACACCTTGGAGACCAGTGGTACGGTACGGGAAGCTCTGGGGTTGGCCTCAATGACAAAGACCTTATCCTTTTCAATGGCGTACTGAATATTCATCAGGCCCACCACGCCCATTTCTTCCGCGATTTTCCGGCTGTATTCCCGGATGGTCTGCAAATGTTCAGCAGAAATGGTACGGGAAGGAATTACGCAAGCCGAATCCCCGGAATGAATCCCAGCCAGCTCAATATGTTCCATCACCGCTGGCACAAAGGCGTGTTTCCCATCGCAAATGGCGTCAGCTTCACATTCCAAGGCATGGCAAAGGAAACGGTCAATCAGAATAGGCC
>CAKRYM010000052.1 GCA_934427095.1 uncultured Bacillota bacterium
ATACCATGCGGACGGCCTTAGAGTAGACGGGGTCAGTAGTATGCTGTATTTGAATTATGGCAGAAGCGAAGGGGATTTGCGCAATGCCTTAGGCGGCGACGGGGATTTGGACGCCATCGCTTTTTTGCGCGAGCTAAACCGGCGGGTGCTTACAGCCCACCCAGATGTGCTCATGATTGCTGAGGAATCCACAGCCTGGCCTTTGGTTACTTATCCGCCGGATCAGGGAGGCTTGGGTTTTCATTATAAATGGAACATGGGTTGGATGAACGATACCCTGCGCTATATGGAAACGCCCTTTTCTTGGCGACGGGACCAGCATCGACTGCTGAATTTCAGCATGACCTATGCTTTTAGCGAAAATTATGTACTGCCCCTTTCCCATGACGAGGTAGTCCATGGGAAACGCTCCCTTTTAGGTAGGATGCCGGGGGATTATGACCAGCAGTTTGCCGGGCTTAGATTACTGCTGATGTGGCAATACTGTCATCCTGGCATTAAGTTGGATTTTATGGGGACGGAACTGGGGCAATTCATCGAATGGCAAGACCATGCCCCTTTGGATTGGTGTTTACTGGCTTATCCCCGACATCAGGAAATACAAGAATTTTGCCGGGTATTAAATGGCGTATATCGGGAAAATCCTCCCCTTTGGCAGGATGATCATAGCTGGGAAGGATTCCATTGGCTGGATGCAGACGATAACGCCCAGAGTATATTGATGGGTTGGCGAAAAGGAGAGGACCCCCAATCCTATGTCCTTTTTGTGCTGAATTTTCAGCCCACGGCGTATGATGATTTCCGTATCGGCGTGCCGGGTTTCGGGTATTACTACGAAATATTGAATAGCGACGGTTTACCTTTTGGCGGTGCAGGGGAGGTAAACGAAGGACGGTTGCCTTGCAAACCCATCGGCAGCCATGGTCAGCGTTATTCCATTTCCCTACGTTTACCGGCCTTAAGCGGCGTCTTGATTCGAGGGAAAGTCCGTCGTGGCAGAAGCAAAAGCGGAAAAAGGAGAGCCCATGAAACAAGCCTTGTTTGCAAATAAAGATCAATTTATCCAAGAATACCGGGAGGCCTTTTTGCTGGCTGGCGCTCCCACCCCAGAAAACAGCAGCCCAGAACGGCAATATGCAGTGCTAGCCCGATTACTCAGGGGCAAATGCGCCGCCCCTTGGCGGGCAGCTACGGATCATACCATTGCTTGCGGGAAAAAGCAGGTATTCTATTTTTCCATGGAATTCCTGATCGGCACCTTGCTCAAGGATTATTTGTTGAACCTAAATTGTCTGGATGTGGTAAGGGAAGGCCTGCAAGAGTTAGGCATTGATTTGGAGGACCTTTGCCAAGCGGAAAAAGCTGCTGGCTTAGGTAACGGCGGCTTGGGCAGACTGGCCGCCTGTTTTCTGGATTCCATGGCTTTTTTGGGGATGCCGGGAAATGGCATGGGCATTCGTTATCGCTACGGCTTTTTCACCCAGAAAATCGTAGACGGTTTCCAGGCTGAACTGCCGGATACCTGGCTGAGCAATGGTTACCCGTGGGAGCTGCGGCAGCCGGAGTTGGCGGTAACCGTAAATTTTAAAGGCCATTTGGAAGAGGAATGGCGCAACGGCCGGCTTTTTGTGACTTGTCGGGATACGGAGCAGGTAAGGGCTGTCCCCTATGATGTGCCTATTGTGGGCGCGGGACCACATGGCACCATCAATTACTTGCGGCTTTGGAGCGCAGAAGCGGTTTCCGATAGCCTGGATATGGAATCCTTCAATAAAGGGGATTTTAGCCGAGCGGTAAGAGAAAGGGCGGAGGCTGAAGCCATTTCCTATATCCTTTATCCGGAAGATAGCAGCTATTCCGGCCGGGAATTACGGTTGAAGCAGGAATATTTTTTGGTTTCTGCTGGTATACAGTCTATTTTGCGGCAATACTTGGCTACCGGCGCTTCCTTAAAAGTCCTTGCCCGGAAAATCGCTATCCACATTAATGATACCCATCCGGCTCTGGCCATTCCGGAATTAATGCGTATCTTTTTGGATGAATATGGTATGGATTGGGACGTGGCTTGGCAAATCACTTGGAACACTCTTTCCTATACCAATCACACCATTTTGCCAGAAGCCATGGAAAAATGGGATACGGGTTTACTCAGCCATTTATTGCCCCGGATTTATCAAATCATTGTGGAGATTGACCGCCGTTACCGCTTAGAGCATCATATCCCAGCAGAAGCGGGGGATACAACCACCATCATTCACGATAACTGTGTCTGGATGGCCAATTTGGCGGTAATCGGCAGCCATTCTGTAAACGGCGTGGCCCAGCTGCATACGCAGATTTTGAAAGAATCTACCATGGCAGATCTTTACCGGGTCTTCCCAGAACGGTTTAATAACAAAACCAACGGCATCAGCCACCGCCGCTTTGTGATCAAAGCTAATCCGGGCCTAACTGCCTTGCTAGACGAAACCCTGGGGGAAAGCTGGCGCCTGAGCCCAGACCGGGAATTGCCCCGCTTAAAGAAAGAGCAAGGGGACACCGCCCTTTTGCAACGACTGCACCAGGTGAAACAGGAGAATAAGCTGGCCTTGGCTCAGTGGCTTTGGCGTCACCAGGGGGTACGGATTAATCCCGAATCTGTGGTAGACGCCCAGGTGAAACGGATTCATGCCTATAAACGGCAAACCTTGAACCTTTTCCGCATTATGGCAGCCTATGAGGAAATACAGCAAAATCCTAATGCCTTTACCCAGCCCATTACTTTCCTGATCGGCGGCAAGGCGGCGCCGGGCTATCATTATGCAAAAAGTGTGATTCGTTTGGCCCATGCCTTAAGCGAAAAAATTGCCGCAGATCCTTTGGCCCGCAAATGGCTGCAATTAGTCTTTGTGGAGGATTATAACACCCAGGCTGCGGAAATTATTTGCCCCGCTACAGATATTAGCGAACAAATTTCTACGGCCAGTCAAGAAGCCTCTGGTACCGGGAATATGAAGTTTATGTTCAACGGCGCCTTGACCTTAGGCACCTTGGACGGGTCTACGGTGGAAATTTGCCGCCGGGTAGGGGAGAAAAATATTTATATTTTCGGCCTTAGGGCAGAAGAAGTCATGGCCTATTATCAACATGGCGGCTATTCGGCCTATACTCTTTATGCACAGAATGAACAAATCCATGCACTAACCGAACATTTGGTGGACGGGTATTTCCCTAATTTGGGTAGCCATTGCCAGTGTATTTACGAGGATTTGTTGCAAGGGAATGACCATTATTTCGTCTTAGCGGATTTCACCGCCTATGAGCAGACTTGGAAACAGATGCTTTTGGCGTATGGGGATACGTTGGCTTGGCAGAAAAAAGCTTTGTGTAATATTGCAGAAGCCGGTTATTTTACCAGTGACCGTACCATAAGAGAATATGCGGACGAGATCTGGCATATGGATTATCAGCGGGATTGACGAGCCTTTGGTTCGAGTAGCTTGGGGTAAAGAAGAGGAGGAATGCTGATGGCAAAAAAAGAATGTATCGCTATGTTGCTGGCCGGAGGACAAGGCAGCCGCATGAAGGCCTTAACCCAGTTTGTGGCCAAGCCAGCCGTGTCTTTTGGGGGCAAATACCGTATCATTGATTTCAGCCTGAGTAACTGCGCCCTTTCCGGTATTGATACCGTAGGGGTGCTGACCCAGTACAAACCCTATTTGCTAAACCGGTATATTGGGACCGGCGGCTCCTGGGATCTCAATGAGCGAAACGGCGGCGTGCAGGTGCTTCCTCCCTTTATGAATGAAATTGGCGGTAACTGGTATCGGGGAACGGCAGATTCTATTTATCAGAATATCGACTTTATCAGTATGTACGACCCAGAATATGTGCTGATTCTTTCCGGGGATCATATTTATCACATGGATTATTCTTTGCTGCTGGATGATCATAAACAGCATCAGGCAGAATTGACCATTGCCGTCCGTCAAGTCCCTTGGGAAGAAGCCTCTCGTTTCGGCCTGATGTCCACAGATGAAACAGGCCGTATCACGGAATTTGCGGAAAAACCGGCTCTCCCAAAAAGTAATTTGGCTTCCATGGGAATTTATATGTTTAACTGGCCAGTTCTTCGTGCCGCCTTGTTGGAGGACGAAGCGGACGAACAGTCTTCCCACGATTTTGGCAAAAATGTTATTCCTCGTTTGCTGGCCCAGGGAAAACGACTTTTTGCTTATGGCTTTTCCGGCTATTGGCAGGATGTGGGTACAGTAGAAAGTTATTATGAAGCCAACATGCAGTTGTTAGAGAAGAATCCGCCCTTGAATCTGTTTGACCAATCCCTACGGATTTTCAGCAATACGCCGATTTTACCGCCCCATTTTATTGGTCCAGAGGCTAAGGTAAACGATTGCCTATTCTGTAATGGTTCAGTCATTTTGGGCAGCATTCGCCATTCTGTGGTTGCCCTTTCAGTGCGGGTGGAGGAGGGTGCTCAGGTAGAGGACAGCGTACTGTTACCTGGCGCAGTGGTACGCCGGGGAGCAGTGGTGAAACATAGCATTGTGGGGGAAGACGCCGTGGTTCCACCGGGCAGCCATATCGGTAGGGCTGATGGATCAGTGGAGTTGGTGGCGGCGAAAATACCGGAGGAGGTGAGGCAATGATCAAAGCGATCGCCTGGATCAATACCAATTATAACGTGCCTGGCCTGACCATGTTGACCAGGCAGCGTCCTGCCGCAGCGGTGATTTTTGGTGGACGTTACCGACTAATGGACTTTGCCTTATCCAATATGGTTAATGCCGGTATCCGCACCGTGTGTTTGACGACGCACTATTATAGCCGGTCCATCAGCGACCATTTGGCAGCCGGGGGCGATTGGGACCTTTACCGGAAGGAAGGAGGACTTTTCGTCTTACCTGGCTCCACCTATGGTTATCAGGATCAAAACAACCGCTTTACGTTAAAGGATTTTTTACGCAATAAGGAATTTCTCTTGCGGGATACAGCCAAATATGTCATTGTCAGTACCGCCAGCTATGTGGCGAATTTGGATTATCAGGATGTATTACGCCGTCATGAGGAAAAGGGTGCAGACATTACCTTGCTGACCAAAGCTTATTGGGAAAAGCCGCTGGAGACGCAAAACGCCTACTGGGTGCGGCAGGGGGCGGATCAGCGCGTGGTGGAATTACGCCATGATAAGGAAGGTCTTATCCAAAACCCGTACAGTTTGTTTATGGACAATTTTATCATTAATCGGGAAGTGCTTCTCCGTATGATGGAACGCTACCAAACCATGGAACATATGGATTTGCGAACCGTAATTGCAGAAAATTTACATTTGCTAAAGGTGTATCCTTATTTATTCCAAGGATATTTAGGCCGTATTGAAAGCATGGAAAGTTATTTCCGACACAACATGGATTTATTAAATCCTGTGATTAACCGGGAAATTTTCCAGCCCGATAGCCCCATACATACCAAGAGTAAAGAAAACCCACCCGCATATTACGGGGAGGAATCCCAGGTGAAATATTCCCTGATTACCAGCGGTTGTCGCATCTATGGTCAAGTGGAACATTCCCTCCTTTCCCGTCAGGTGGTGGTGGCACCTGGGGCAAAGGTACGAAATTGCATCATTATGAATCGTTGTATCATTGGGGAAGACGCGGTGCTGGATTATGTGGTGGCGGATAAATCCGTAACCATACGGCCCTGCGCCCAATTGGTGGGCAGAAGTACAGCTCCCTTGGTATTAGGGAAAAATGCAGAGCTCTAAGAGAAGCGGGACAGGGAAAGGAGAAAGGCATGAAGATTTTATTTGCCGCCTTTGAGGCTAGCCCTTTTGTGCAGGCCGGCGGCTTGGGGGACGTAGCGGGATCTTTGCCTAAGGCCTTGGCAGCCCTGGGGCATGACGTTCGTTTAATTTTGCCTTTGCATGAACAGGTGGCGGCTGATGTTCGGGCGGCAATGCGGCCAGTTTGTTATGGAAAAGTTAGACTAGGCTGGCGGGAACAATATTGCGGTATTTTGGAATACACGGCGGGACCGGTCACGGTTTACTTTGTGGATAATGAATATTATTTCAAACGCAATCCCATTTATGGGTATATGGACGATGGAGAAAGAGCGGCTTTCTTTTGCCGGGCGGTAACGGAAAATTTACGGGAACTTTGGATGCTGGATGGCTTTCAGCCGGATGTGATTCATTGTAATGACTGGCATGCCAGCTTAATCCCGGTTTTCTTGCGGGAAAATTATGATGCAAGAGAGAGTTTCTACCCGCCTATCCGCACGGTGCTTACTATACATAATTTGCAGCATCAGGGAAAATGCAACAGAGAATGCCTTACGGATATGTTGGATTTGCCGGCCCATGGTTTGGCTGCGGAACGGTTGTCCTTCGACCAGGACTTGGATTTTCTGAAAGGGGGGCTTTTGTATAGCGATCAGCTGACTACCGTCAGCCCTACCTATGCCCGGGAAATACAAACCCCCTATTATGGGGAGGGGTTGGACGAAATTCTCCGTTGGCGCTCAGGGGATTTGACTGGGATTTTAAACGGCATTGACGGCGAGGAATACCATCCTCAGCACGACCCTTTTCTGCTTTGCCCTATTGGGCCGGATTTGGCTGGCAAAGGGGAAAATAAGCGACTGCTCCAGCAGGAATTGGGCTTACCTGTTGACCCCAATTGTCCTTTGTTGATTATGGTTTCCCGCTTGGTGGAGCAAAAAGGGTTGGATTTGCTGAACCATATTTTGGCGGAGCTACTTTGCTGTCCGGTACAGTTGGCTGTGTTGGGTACAGGAGAAGCCCGTTATGAAGCTATGTTCCAGGAAATGGTTAGCCGTTTCCCGGACCGCTTCGCTTTACGACTGGAATTCAGCCGCGCTTTGGCGCACCGGTTCTATGCAGGCGGGGATTTGCTGCTTTTCCCTTCCAAATTTGAACCTTGCGGCTTAACACAAATGATTGCTATGACTTACGGCACTTTGCCTTTGGTGCGGGAAACTGGTGGTTTGGCGGATTCTGTTCGTGGGTACAAGGCCTTTGGAAAAGAGGCAGATGGCTTCTCTTTCCCCAATTATAACGCCCATGAACTGCTCTTTACCGTGAAAGAAGCCATCGGGCTTTACCGGGATAACCGGCAGGTTTGGATGCAATTACAGCAAAACGCCTATACACGGGATTTTTCTTGGCAACGTTCTGCCGAGCAATATGTCCAGGTTTACGAAAGGGCGTGCAGACATGAGTGATTGGCGCGCTTCCCTTTGGCATGATTCCAGGGAAAGAAGCTCTCGTTCCCCTTTTGGAGCTGTACCCGTAGAAGGGAAACTTTTCTTGAAGCTGTGGGGAGGAACACCGCCGGAAACCACCTGTGTACTGCGATTGTTTATGGCAGGAGAACGGCAGGAGCTCCCCATGCTACGGGAAGAGGACGGCTTTTCCCTACGCATCAACGTTCCAGCTCTGCCAGGTCTTCTCTGGTATGTCTTCCAACTAAGTTGGGCTGGGGAAACCTGCTGGTATGGGCCTCGCCCCGGGCGCCAAGGGGGAGAAGGGCAAATTTGGCTGGAAGAGCCTCCGTCTTATCAGGTTACCCTTTATCGTCCCTGGACTTTGCCCACTTGGTATACGCAAGGGGTGGTCTATCAGGTTTATGTGGATCGGTTTTGCCGTTCGGCAGATTGGCTTAGCCATTACCCACAAGCGGAAGCAGGGGAATATCCCTTGCTCCATTTACAGTGGGAAGATAAGCCTTTTTATGACCGGGCAAAAGACGGCACCATCCGTCGCTGGGATTTTTTCGGCGGTTCTTTGCGGGGCTTGGAAAGTAAGCTCCCGGAATTGCATGATTTGGGGGTTACGGTGCTATATCTGAACCCCATCTTTCTGGCGGTCAGCAATCATAAATACGATACCTGTGATTATCATCAGATTGACCCTGGTTACGGCACAGAGGAGGATTTCCGGCATTTGCTGGAAACCGCTGCTAAACTGGGGATGTATGTGCTTTTAGACGGTGTGTTTAGTCATACGGGCGCAGACAGCAAATATTTCGATATCCGGGGCCGGTTTGGGAATGGGGCTTGCCAAGGGCCAGCTTCTCCCTATTATGCTTGGTATCGTTTTCAGGATTTCCCTACAACGTACGCCTGCTGGTGGGGGGTAAAAGATTTACCCAATGTGGAGGAAAATGAGCCCACTTACCAGGATTTTATTTATGGTAGTGACCATAGCGTTCTTGCGCATTGGTTGAAAGAAGGAATCATGGGCTTTCGGTTGGACGTAGCAGATGAGCTGCCGGAATCCTTTATTCGGGATTTGCGCCAAAGCTTAAAAACCAGGCAACCCCAAGGCGTGCTGGTGGGGGAGGTGTGGGAGGACGCTTCCCATAAAGAAACCTATGGCCAGGTGAGGAATTATTTCCAAGGGGATGCATTGGACGGTGTCATGAATTACCCCTGGCGTCTAGCTTGGCTACGCTATCTTCTTTTGACCCAGAGCAGCGAGGAAACGGCGGAAGCCCTCCTTGCCTTGTACGAGAATTATCCGCCCCCAGCTTATTTGGGCAGTTGGAATTTGTTGGGGAGCCATGATCGTATCCGTATCCTGACCCTGCTGGGCGGCGGGATGCAGGAAGGAGAAGAGGGGGAAAGCCAGGATTTAACCCCGTCCCAGCGTGTGCTAGGTCTACGCCGCTTAAAGCTGTTGGTGCTGATTCAAATGTGCAGCCCGGGTTTGCCGA
>CAKRYM010000053.1 GCA_934427095.1 uncultured Bacillota bacterium
CCGCGTATTTCACGATGGTTTCTTCGCCCAACGTTTGGCCTAAAGCAACAAAATAGCAATTACACGAACATTCCATGGCAGAAGCCAAATCCAGCCATCCATGCCCGTCTTCCGCAGAAGTACAATAGACCGTATGGCCGTCTGCCAAGGCATAGGAACCTGTACAGAAAAATTGGCCGGGATGTTCGGCATCAGCGCTATCTGGTAAAGAAACGCCTTCCGACAAGGCTGCTGCGGCCAGCACGGTTTTAAAGGTGGAGGCAGGCGGGAAAACAGAAAAGGCTTTGTTTACATAGGCCCCTTCTTCCCCCTCCTCCCAAAAATAGGGGTCATAGGATGGGGAAGAAACCAAAGCTAACACATCCCCGTTTTGCGGGTCCATCACCACGCAAGCGCCAGTATAGCCTAATTCTTGAAAGACCTGTTCCACGACTTGCTGTAAATCCAGGTCTAAGGTTAACTGTAAAACCGCGTAAGAATCCTCCTTCTCCTCCTCTGCCCAATACAAAGTATCTCGGCTAATGGCGCCAGTGGCATCCACATAAGCCAGCAAACGGCGACTGTCCCGTTCAAGTAACGTTTCATCATACAAGGCTTCTAAGCCACTGATTCCATGCCAGTCCCCATCCTGCCAACGACAAGAGCCCAATAGATGCACCGCTGGGGTGGATGCAGCATAACGGGCGGAAAGAACCAATGCTGTAACGCCAGGGATATCTGCTGCTAAAATTTGTTCTGCCTGCTCATTGCTTAAGCCCGTTTTCAGGATGCAAGCCGCTTCCCCCTGCTCCTCACTAATCTGGATACGCTCTTGCAGAAGAGATTCCTCCACGCCTAGAATTTCTGCCAATTCTGCAGAAAAGGTATCGACGTCTTCTAGCATAGCAGGATAAACCACCGCGCAATGTTCTGTTACATCGGTAAGCAAGCGGCCATTGCGGTCGCAAATTTGTCCACGGTCATACTGATAATAAGAAAAAGTCCGGGCTTGTTGGGCATAGGCCAAGGCAGCCAAATCCTCTCCTTCGATCAGCATCAGCCAGCCCAACCGGGCAATGACGCCCAAAAATAATACACTGAAACAAATCAAAAGCACAGTGAAAGAATTTTTTCGCATAAAAAAGACCTCCAACCTTAGTTTGCCGTTGGAGGTCATGTCTATTCATTTTTATGCCTTATTCTGTAAGCAGTCCGCAATAAAGGCGATGATACGCCGGCCTGTTTCCAGCTTGGAAAGAAGGGGTAACTCTGTTTTTTCAGCGCCTTTCTGGGTAGGATAAAGCAGGGTTACTTGATTGGTATCCACATCAAAGCCAGCATCTTTCCGGCTAACATCATTGGCCACAATAAGGTCCAAATTTTTACGCTGCAACTTTTCTGCCGCATAAGCCAGGATATCATTGGTTTCCGCCGCGAAACCTGCCAAAAACCGCTGCCCTTTTTCTTTCCCTAAAGAAGCCAGAATATCGGGATTCCCCACCAACTCTAAAGTCAGCTGGTCTTTCTTCTTCATTTTTAGCTCTTTTGCTACAGCCGGCCGGTAATCTGCCACTGCAGCGGCTAAAATGCTAATATCTGTTTCTTGCCAATGAGCCCAAACCGCATCATACATTTCCTGGGCAGAAGTAACATTGATACGCTCTACACCCACAGGGGTAGGTAAATGGGTAGGACCGGAAATCAATAGAACCTTCGCGCCGGCTTCCTGCGCTGCAGCAGCTACGGCATATCCCATCTTCCCACTAGAACAATTGCCGATATAACGAACGGGGTCAATATATTCATAAGTAGGGCCAGCTGTTACCAAAACCTGTTTTCCGGCGAGTACTGGGTTGGGGCAAAGAACTTGCTGAATACAAGCTTTAATCTCGCTAATTTCTGCAAAACGGCCCTTGGCTTTCACACCGCACGCTAGCATACCAGTTTCAGGCTCAATCAACCGCCAACCCCGTTGTCGAAGAATAGCCAGATTTTCTTGGGTTGCCGGATTTTCATACATATGGACATTCATGGCTGGCGCAGCTAAAATCGGCCCATGGGCAGCTAAAAGTGCAGCGCTAAGCAAATCGTCTGCGATACCATGCGCGGCTTTTGCTAAGATATTTCCAGTGGCTGGCAATACCAAAAACAAATCGCAATCCGCCAAATCAATATGCGGGACATGCCATTGGCCGGAAGTATCCATAATATCCACGGCTACAGGCCGGCCGGACAAAGTTTTCAAAGTGAGCGGCGTAATAAATTCGCAGGCTGAACGCGTCATTGCGACCTGTACCACCGCGCCTTCTTGATGCAGCCAACTGACAATCTCAGCCGCTTTATAAGCAGCGATACCGCCGGTAATTCCGACGGTGATCTTTTTCCCCATGAACATTGGCTTACTCCTGCTCTTCACAAGGGGCTTCTGTTTCCTTACTTTGTTCAGCCCAGTGAAGCTTTCCTTCCACCACTTCATTGAGGGCAGCAGTTACTGGATTAAACGTAGGGTTTGCGCTTAATTCCGGGTTACGATCAATCATCTGCCGCGCCCGTTTAGCTGCTACCACCACCAGGGTGTACTTGGATTCTACCGATTCCATCAATTCGTTGATATTGGGTTTATTTAACACAAATATCCTCCTTGCTGTGCGTACATCTTTTTTGCCGCTCCGTCTCAATCAGCGCCGCAAGCTGCTGGACAGCGGTTTCCATATCATCATTAACAATGCGGTAATCATAAGTATCCGCTTGGGCAAGCTCTGCTTCCACTTGTGCTTGGCGTCGTGCTAAAGACTCGGGAGATTCCGTTCCCCTATCAACAATGCGCCGCCTTAATTCTTCAATGGACGGAGGCAAAATAAACACAGAAACGCTATCTGGGCAAGTAGCTTTGATATTTTTAGCGCCCTGGGTATCGATCTCTAACAACACATTACGGCCTTCTTGCCGCAGACGATCGGTTTCCGAACGCAAGGTCCCATAATAATTCCCATAGACCTCAGCCCATTCCAAAAATTCTCCAGCGTCTCTCCGTTTAAGAAAAGTATCCCGATCCAGAAAATGATAATGGACCCCATCCAGCTCCCCAGGGCGCGGTTGGCGCGTGGTAGCAGATACGGAATACACCGTATTGGGGTCACGATCTAGCAGAACATGGCAAATCGTACCTTTGCCTACACCAGAAGGGCCAGATACAATCAGCAACAAACCCGTTTCACTCATCATTCGTCACCAATCACCTGTTTTGTGTCCAGCAGCCGTTCTGCCAAGGTTTCCGGCTGCAAAGCAGCAAGAATCACATGACGGCTGTCAGTAATGATTACTGCTCGTGTGCGGCGGCCGCAGGTGGCATCCACCAGCAGCCCCGTCTCACGTGCATCGGAAACGATCCGCTTGACCGGAGCAGAGTCCGGCGCCACAATAGCAATGATGCGGCCAGCGGAAACGATATTGCCATATCCGATATTCATCAAGTGCAATCCCATGAATGCCCTCGATTACAGTCTCTCCAAAAGCTCAGCCCGCTGACGGGAACCAAGCCCCTGTACGCGACGAGCATCGTCAATACCAATTTCATCCATCAATTTTGCTGCGGTGATCTTACCAACCTGGGGTAAGCTTTCCAGCAAATATTTCACTCTCATTTTGGAGTAAAGCTCATTCTCTTTATCATTGAGAACATCAGCCAAGGTGAGTTCACCGGCTTTGAGTTTTTTGCGTACTTCCATACGCTGGCTGCGAATCTGCTGGGCTTTAGCTAAAGCCTTGCTTCTTTCTTCAGGGGACAGTTTCGGGATAGACATACGTACACCTCCATAGATTTTTCAACAATTCTACAATTATAACTATTCAATATTTTGAATTTGCTCTCTGATTTTTTCCAGAGCGCTTTTGTTCTCAATAACCAGACGGCTGATATCCAGCGCATTGCACTTTGAGCCAATGGTATTGGTCTCACGCAACATTTCTTGTAAGATGAACTCTAGCTTTCGTCCAATGGGTACAGAATAAGTCAGAGTTTCACGGAATTGTGCGATATGACTACGCAGACGAGCCAGTTCTTCACTAATATCTACCTTGTCTGCAAAGAACGCAATTTCATTGGCCAATTTAGCCTGATCCACTTCCACAGCGCCCAGCAATTCAGCTATCCGCTGTTCCAAACGCTCTTTCTGCCCTCGCACCACTTCAGGAGCATAAGCAGAAATTTTCGTCACTGTAGTTTCAATTTGGTCTAAGTGTCCCCTAAGATCCTGGGCCAAAGCCTCTCCTTCTGTAGCACGCATGGCCAGAAAACCATTTAGCGCTTCACTCAAGGCTTGCTGTAATAAAGTGGCTAGCCGCTCTGTATCATCTTCCGGAGTGTCCACGGTCATTACACCAGGGAAAGTCGCAATCTCTCGCAAATGAATATCATCCATAATTCCGGTGATTTCCCGTAAAGTTTGCAATCCCTGCTGATAAGCACTAGCTAACTCTTGATCTACCTTAACCACGGCCTTTTTCGCCGTAACGTATTCAAATGTGACAAAAATATCGACTTTCCCACGATCCAATTTCCCTTGGATCTGTTTTTTGAGCCGGTCTTCAAACGCAAAAAATTGTTTAGGCTGGCGAATGTTGATTTCCAGAAAGCGATGGTTGACTGCTTTCATTTCAACAACGATAGAATATTGCTCGTCCTGAGCAGCGCCGCGCCCAAAGCCTGTCATACTATTTGGCACAAAGAATCACCTGCATAATTTGGTCTTATACTGTTTCTACTAAGATAGAGTAATTCCTTTTTTTCTCCAGCATTTTTCTTGACTTTTTTCCAGGTTAAGGCTATCCTCATATCAGTAATCCCTATTTTACCCATTCTCTTTCTGAAAATCGCAGGCTTCCCTGCAGATCCATAAACTACCAATTCATTCGGAGTAAATATGGCTTATGATTCTTTTACCCTGGACGCAATCGTTCAGGAAATAAAACCCCTGCTTATCCAAGGGAAAATTAACCGTATTCATCAACCTGACCCGCATACGGTCTTGCTGCGCATTCATAGTCAGTCTGGCCAACGGAAACTATTGCTTTCTGCTCATCCAGATCATGGCCGCTTAGTCATAACTCAAAGCAGCCCGGAAAATCCGGCCAAAGCGCCTATGTTTTTGATGGTACTAAGAAAATGGTTGGAGAATGCTCGCATACAGGATATTGTTTGCACCCCTGGAGAGCGTGTAGCCTGTTTATGCTTAGAAACCAGAGATGAGCTGGGCGACCCACGCCAACTGAAGCTCATCATCGAAATTATGGGCAAGCATAGCAATATCATTTTAGTCAATGAAGAAAACGCCATTATCGACGGGATACGCCGTTATAATAGCAGCCTATCCCGTTACCGGGAAGTATTGCCAGGCAAGCCCTATTTGCCACCGCCTCCCATGCATAAACTATCCTTTCCCCTGGTAGATGAAAACGCCTTAGCTGAGGTGCTGTGGGAAGCGCCGGGGCAAACGGTTGAGAGCCAGCTTAAAGCCAAATTCAAAGGGATGTCACCACTATTAACCTCCCATTTGCTGGCAAAGGCTGGGCTAACAAAAGATACGCTCACCGAATCTCTGGGGCTGCGGGAAATCACTTTGCTTCAGCAGGAAATGACGCAGATACAGCAAATGCAACAGAACAATGCTTACCAGCCTTGCCAGCGGATCAAGCAAGGAATTATTCAAGATTTCGCCCCCATGATTCCCGCCTGTTGGCCTAAAGAGGAATGCCAGCCGCTTGCCTCGATGAATGAAGCGGTTGACCTCTTTTACCAGGCGAAAGAAGCCGCTCAAGCTTTCCGCACCCGACAAAATGCTTTAGGAAAAATCCTGCGGCATCATATTACCCGGATGCTGAAAAAAATTGGCTTAGAAGAGCGGGATCTTTATCAATGTGAAGCAGCTGAAGAATATAAAACTGCTGGAGATCTGTTGGCCGCCAATCTCTGGTACTTGGAAAAAGGAGCTGCCCAAGTGGAATTGCCTTCTTTTGAAGATCCGGAACAACGGGTTGTCGTAACCATGGACCCAGCCAAAACGCCACAGGAAAACGTACAGCAGTATTATCGTCGTTATGCTAAAGCAAAAAAAGCACGCGGCGCCATTGAACAACAACTTACCGCAAACCGGGAAGAGCTTTATGAACTGCAAACCATGGAGCAGGCTCTTACTGACGCAGACAGTACTGAGGACTTAATTGCTCTGGAAAAAGAGGCCATAGCCGGTGGTTATTTACGTGCAATGGACAAAGGGAAAGGCAAAGGGCAAGAAAAACAGCCCGCCCCCCTGCAACCCAGAAAAGTGATTACCAAAGAAGGCTTTGTGATTCTCATTGGCCGCAACAATAAACAAAACGATAAGCTAAGCTTAAGGATGGCTAAACCAGAGGATATTTGGCTCCATGCCCAAAAAATACCGGGATCTCATGTCATTATCCAAAAAGAAGGGAGAGAAATTCCTTCTACCGTGCTGGAAGAAGCAGCAGCCTACGCTGCTTGGTTTAGTAAGGGCCGTGAGGCAGGTCACGTTGCCGTGGATTGGGTGGAAGCCGATAAGCTAAAAAAGCCAGCTGGCGCCCGCCCTGGTTTTGTAACCTATACGGGGCAAAAAACACTGTATGTTCAGGCCAAAGAACCAGAAAAATACGCATAAAGGAAAACCGCTTTGTCTTAATCAGACAAAGCGGTTTTTATCTTTTTTCCCAAAAAACTTATAGGCTGCGTTCCGCCAGACGGAAATAAGGATTCTTTTCCACTTCTTCCCCTAGGACAGAGGATGGACCGTGGCCAGGCAAAACCTGTAAAGTAGGGTCAAGAGGTTTCAGTTTCTCCCGCAAGGAGCGGAAAAGAGCAGCTTGATCCCCGCCAATCAAATCACTCCGGCCAACCGACATTTTGAACAGCGTATCTCCGGTCAACAGAAAATCCTCACAAAGCAAACAAATACCGCCAGGGGTATGGCCGGGAGTATGGATTACCTTTACCGTTAAGTTCCCCACCTGAAGCACATCTCCATCGTGCAACAGACCAGCAGCATGTCCACCTGTACCGGTTCGCCCAAAGGCAGTGGACAGATTCAACTCTGGATTTTGTAAAAACTCCCCGTCCGCTTCATGAATATAAATAGGCGCACCAGTCAATTCCTGCATTTCCACATTGCCGCCAATATGGTCCCAATGTCCATGGGTATCCACAATCATGATAACTTCTGCGCCGGCTTCATCGATCTTTCCTTTGATCTCATCCGCCCAGCCGCCAGGATCTACTACCATGGCTTTTTTGGTTTCTGCACAAATCAACACATGGCAATTGGCCCCGAGTATCCCCGCTGCCATCGAAATGATCTGATATTTGCTCATATTTTCTCCTTACTTTCCAAAATAATGGTGGTAGGCCCATCATTGGCGATCTCCACCAGCATATCTGTGCGAAAGACACCGGTCTGTACAGGGATTCCCTCTTCCCGTAGATATTGCACATACAGTTCATATAGCTGATCTGCAATGGCGGGCTCAGCCGCCTGGGTAAACCCAGGCCTGTTTCCCCGGCTGGTATCTGCATAGAGGGTAAACTGGGAAACAACCAAGGCTTCCCCACCTACATCCTTCAAGGAAAGATTCAATTTCCCCGCTTCATCCGGGAATATCCGCATATTGGCAGTTTTGTGGGCGCAATACTCCGCTTCCTGCGGACCATCGCCTTTTGCCACCCCCAGTAAGATGGCAAACCCTTTGCCAATCTGACCGCAAGGCTTTCCTTCACTACTCACCGCAGCATGGGTTACTCTCTGAATTAACGCTCGCATAAGTTATTTTACTCCGTTTCTTCTCGATGATGGAAACGATGCAGCATACGGCGAACTTCCTGTACACCCTTAACACGTCCAACGCGCTGCATCAAATATTCAAACTGCTCTAGGGATTTCACTTCAAGTTTCAGCCATATCCTAGCGCGGTTCGTCTTTTTATCCACCGTGACTCGAACGCCATTTACCGGCGTCTTGGTTTCTGCCATGACATTCATGATATCCATGGTTAAACGATCCCGGTCGCTGCTGAAAACCTCCATTTCTGCCTGGTAAACGCCAGCACTCACATTACCCCATTGAACATTAATGATGCGTTCAGGCTCCGTAGCCTGATAACGCTGGGCATTGGGGCAATCCGCATGGTGGACAGAAATTCCCCGACCTTTAGTCACATAGCCGATAATAGGTTCCCCTGGCAAGGGCTTGCAGCAAGCCGCCAAATGAACCATGGGATTATTCAATCCATCCACGATAATACTATCAGACCCACGGTTAGCGGCGCGTTCTGGCTGCAAAGCAAGCTCATCATCCTCATCAAGATCCTTAATATATTCATCCCGATAACGCTGAGCAATGGTAGCCGCATTGATGGAGCTATCGCCAATACCGGCAAACAAATCCTCCATTGTGGCGCAATTATACCGCTTAGCCAGTTCGGCCAAGGGTTCATCCGTCAGCACCTGGGAAGAAGTCAAGTTAAACTTTCTGAGCTCACGTTCTAAGGCGTCTTTGCCCAATAAGATATTTTCATCTCGCTGTTCCTTACGGAACCACTGTCGGATACGATTCTTAGCCTGTTGGGTCTTACAGATGTTCAGCCAATCCCGGCT
>CAKRYM010000054.1 GCA_934427095.1 uncultured Bacillota bacterium
TTGCTATACACGAACGGAGCGTCCGCGTTCCACACATTTCCGTCTACCGTAACGGTGACGCCGTTTTTATCCAGCAGTACCAGGCCTTCCTTCATGCTAAAGGTAATCTGATTAAACTCATCATTTTTCTGCTGCAACCTTAACAGCTGATCCCCAATTTGACGGCGCTGCTCATAAATACGATGCAGTAACGGCGCCAATTCCTCGTAGGTATCATTTTCCAAAGGGTCTTCCAAATCCAGGGTATTCAACGGGGCAACTACCCGTTTCGCTACCCGCTTCGCCAGAATTAAGGATAAAATTAAGGCAATGGCCAACACAATCAGCGCCGGTTGCACCATTCCTAATACCAATACCCCCGCTGTGGCCCGGCTGACAGAAATACGCAACACCGTACCATCGGTTAACCGTGTAGCCTGATATATGGTCTTTTCCAGCAAAGTAGCGGAAAAGCGAGAACTCTCTCCCTTACCGTAGGCCAAAGCTTCCTGAATTTCCTCACGATCGCTATGGTTTTCCATGCTTTCCTCATCAGCTTGGGTATCATAGATAATCTCTCCGGTTGCATCTATCCAGGTGAGGCGGTAATTCTGGGAATGCAATTCAGACAAATAATCCACACCGTTTTCTTCCACCGCCGTAGCCGCCAGGCTTAATTCATCGGTTAACTGCTTTTCCTGAAGCGTGGTGAAATATTCATAAAGGCAGCCCAAAATAATCATAAAGCTAGCCAAAAGCACTGCGCCAGCTACAATGACAATGGACTGAAAGATCCGTTTTGTCATGCCTTCACCTCCAACCGATAGCCAACGCCCCGTACGGTTTCAATTAAGCTACCGTATTGGCCAAGCTTTTGCCGTAAGGTGCGGATATGCATATCTACAGTACGGGATTCCCCCATATAATCGTCCCCCCAGATATCGCTAAATAGCTGATCTCGGGTAAAAGCAATACCAGGATGAGAAAGAAATAGTCTGAGCAAAGCAAACTCTTTAAAAGTGAGCATAATTCGCTCTTCATCGGCAAATACCGTATGCTCATCCAAATTAACCACCAATCCACCGGCCTTCAGCAGATGCTGCACAGGCGCAGGTTGATAACGACGCAAGACAGCTTTGACTCGAGAAACCATTTCCATCATACCAAAAGGCTTCACCAAATAATCGTCTGCGCCCAAGTCAAGGCTTTGAATTTTATCGTATTCCATACCCTTGGCCGTGGCCATGATCACAGGGATCTCGCAGGTATCAGGGTTTGCTTTCAAAAATTTGAGCAATTCTACGCCGCTTTCCCCGGGCAACATCACATCCAAAAGAATCAGTTCCGGCTTTTCCTCCTGCAAAGCTGCGCGCAAGGCAGCGCCGTCCGGAAATCCTTTGGCCGTAAAGCCCGTAGAATTCAGGGTATAAATTTCAATATCGCGAATACCCGCGTCATCTTCCACGCACCAAATCATGGCTTATTCCTCCTTCTCCCGCATACCGGTAGCCGAGAACAATACCCATTCGGCAAGGTTTACCGCATGATCCCCAATCCGTTCAAAATATTTGGCAATCATCAATAAATCCAAAGCATATTCCCCTTCTTCCGGCTGGGCAGAGATAAGGGCGATCAAAGCAGTTTTCACCTGGCCGAAATAATCATCCACCACATCATCATAGGCGATGACTTTTTCTGCCAAAGTAGCATCCTGATGGACATAAGCGTCAACACTATCCGTCACCATTTTCATGGTGGCCTTGGTCATTTCCGCAATACAAACCACTTCTGCGCCAGAGCGGCCCTTCAAATAAGGGATAATCTCCGCAATATCCTCTGCTTGATCCCCGATGCGTTCCATATCAGTAATCATTTTTAAGGCCGCGGAAATCTGACGCAAATCCTTGGCAACCGGCTGCTGTTGCAGCAAAAGCTTTAGGCATAGGGATTCAATATCCCTTTCCATCTGGTCAATCTCCCCACCCAAAGCGGCAACCTTTTCTGCCTGGGCAACATCCCCTTCGGTCAGGGCTTTTGCCGTCAAGGCAATGACTTCTTCACACAGGGCGCCCATTTCAATTAACTTTTTATTCAAAAGGGCAAGCTGTTCATCAAAACGGCTTCTCATCATCCAAACCTCCCTGTAATATAATCCTCTGTCCGCTTGTCTTGGGGCTGAGAGAACATTTTTTCCGTACCGCCGTATTCAATTAATTCCCCTAAGAGGAAAAAGGCAGTCTGGTCAGAAATACGAACGGCTTGCTGCATATTATGGGTTACGATAATAATCGTGTACCGATCTTTTAACTGAATTGCAAGCTCTTCAATTTTGGAAGTGGAAATCGGGTCCAAAGCACTGGTGGGTTCATCCATCAGCAAAACATCCGGCTGAACAGCTAAGGCTCTGGCAATGCAAAGCCGCTGCTGCTGCCCACCGGAAAGACCTAGGGCAGAGCGTTTTAGCCTATCTTTTACCTCATCCCAAATGGCGGCATCCCGCAAAGAGCGTTCTACAATTTCATCCAGTTTGGCTTTGTTTTTAATGCCATGGGTACGCGGTCCATAGGCAATATTATCATAAATGCTCATGGGAAAAGGATTTGGTTTTTGAAATACCATACCGATTTCCCGCCGCAGTTCATTCACATCCACAGCGGAAGCAAAAATATCCTGCTCCCGATATTTTACCGTACCAGTAATTTTTACTTCGGGAATCAAATCATTCATGCGGTTCAATGTTTTAAGGAAAGTGGATTTTCCGCAACCGGAAGGGCCGATGAGCGCCGTAATATTCTTCTCCGGAATTTCAATATCCACCTGTTTTAAGGCTTGGGTACTGCCATACCACAAGCACAAATCTTTCGCGGAAATGATGGAGTTCATACGCTTCTCCTTTTCTTGAAGTATTTGCCAATCAACGTAGTGGACACATTAATGATCAGAGCCAACACCATCAAAATGGCGGCAATAGCAAAGGCAACCTCAAATTCGCCCTGCTCCTTGGCATACACATACAGAGCCACGGTCAAGGTTGCGCCAGCGTTTTGCAATCCTTCTACAAACCCGTATAAGGCATGGGCAAAACCAGCGGTATAAAGCAGCGCCGCTGTTTCTCCCAAGATACGGCCGATGGAAAGAATGCAGCCAGTGATTACCCCGTCCACACAACCTGGCAATACTACCGTGCGGATAACGCGCCATTTCCCTGCGCCTAAACCAAAGGCGCCTTCTCGATAGCTTTGGGGCACGGTTTTCAAACTTTCCTGCGTGGTACGCATGATGGTGGGCAGATTCATGATCACCAACGTCAGGCTGCCTGCGAGCAAAGAAGTTTTCATGTTCAAAAACTGGCAGAAAAACAACATACCCACCAAACCATAAATGATGGAAGGAATACCGGATAAGGTCTCCGCTGCGTATTCAATCACCGCCACCAGTTTTTTGTTTCCAGCGTATTCTGTCAAATAAACCGCTGCGCCTACCCCCAAAGGAAGAACTAATACCAAGGTGGCAATCACGATATAAATCGTATTCAGCATATCCGGCAGAATACCAATGCTATCATTAAGATAGCTAGGTTCAGTGGAAAGCAATTCCCAGCTTAAATTAGGCAATCCTTTCCACATCACATACCCGATCAAAAAGATCAATAAGGCGCAAGTGGCTACCGTGGAAACGCCCATCAGCACCCGCATCAAGCGAATATAGGCTTTTCGTTTGGGGGAAATTCCCTTTCTTTCCATGGTCATCCCTCCTTGCTCCGTTTTAGGAAGAAATTCAACACAGCGTTAATCATCATAATAAACAAGAACAAAACCAAAGCAATGGAAAACAAGGCTTGCCTTTGCAACCCTTCCCCCGCATAAGCCATTTCACTAGCCACAGCTGTGGTCAGGAAGCGAACGCTTTGGAAAAGAGAGGGCATATTGGCCACATTACCGGAAACCATCATTACTGCCATGGCTTCGCCAATGGCCCGGCCTACGCCCAAAACTACCGCCGCAGCAATACCGCTTTTGGCTGCTGGCACAGATACGCGGAAATAGGTTTCCATGGGCGTGGCCCCTAAGGCCAAGGAAGCGTCCTCATATTCCTTAGGCACGGCTTCTAAAGCAGTCATAGAAACTTTAATGATAGAAGGAAGAATCATCACAGCCAACACGATAATTGCCGCTAACAAACTGGCGCCGTCCGGTACCTGGAAAAGGATACGAATACCAGGCACCAGTACCAGCATACCTACTAAACCATAGACCACGGAAGGAATCCCTGCTAGCAAGCTTACTGCCTCTTCCACCAAAGCTTTCATCTTTGGCGGCGCCACCTTAGCCAGATAAACCGCGGTAAAAAACCCCACCGGCACGCCCAGGAGGATGGCGCCTGCGGTACCGTATATACTGGTTAAAATAAAGGGGAGAATGCCAAATTTGGGATCTGCTTCTGTGGAAGCCCAAGTTTTCCCAAAGAGGAAATCTACTAGGCCAATTTCACGGATGGCAGGAATACCGGCAATCACCAGATATATCGTAATCAGCAGCACACAGCCAACTGTTACTAGGCCAAGTAAAAGAAATATTCCATGTACCGTTGTTTCAAATATCTGTTTCTTACTTTTCATACCTTCTGCCTTCCCCTGCCTTTTCTTTACATAAAGGCGGCATCCCGGCTAGGGTGCCGCCTTTTTCATCACTAAAGAGTTAGTGGACAGATACTGCGCCAGCAGCAGAGATGATGTCCGCCGCATCAGCAGAGGTTGCGAAGGTGAAGAAGGCTTCGGCAACAGGGGAAAGTTCCGTATCCGCCTTGGTCACCAGGACGAAAGGACGCTGCACGGTGTAGCTTTCGTCTTTTACCGTTTCTTCACTGGGTGCAACACCGTCAATGGTGACGGTCTTCACACTATCCCCAACAGAGGCCAGAGAAGCATAACCAATAGCGCCAGGATTCTGAGAAACCGTGGTGATCACGTCGCCGGTAGAGGTCAATTCCTGACGATACTGGCAAGCATCTTCCGTGCCGGTGATGGATTCAAAGCCGTCTCTAGTACCGCTACCAGCTTCACGGCCGATCAGAACGATTTCTGCGTCATTGCCGCCCAGGTCTTTCCAGTTGGTGATTTCACCAGTGTAAATCTTCGCCAAATCTTCCAAGCTCAAATCAGTAACAGGATTTTCAGGATGAACGATAATGGCAATACCATCATAAGCCAAAACGGTTTCCGTCAAACCACTGTTTTTTTCATCTTCGGTCAGGCTGCGGCTAGCCAGACCAATATCGCAACGGCCTTCAGAAACAGCAGTGATGCCAGAGCCGGAACCCGTAGGATTATAAGTAAAGGTTACATCGGCATTGGCTTCTTCAAAGGCTTCACCCAAAGAGCCGATTACTTTTTCCATAGAAGTAGAACCGTCCGTAGAAACAGTGCCGCTGAGAGATTCTTCAACGGTTTCGTTGTTGTTGGTTTGCTCCTGATTTTCTTCTGTGCTTTCCTGGCCGCAGCCGGTCAGCGCAAACAGGGACAGCACCCCCACAAGAATTAAGCTGATGATCTTTTTCATGTTCACAATCTCCTTTTTGTTTGGTAATTTTTCTTTCCTACGGGTATTAGCATACCGCTACCATGTAAAATGAAAAAGAAGGCTTTTGTCAAATTCTTGTCAAGTTTGCCTGAAGCTGTTTTCTAGCTGCTAAAGGGCTACCCCTAGCGCAAATCACCTACCAAACCTTAGGGTGGCAAGAGGCTCAACCCAAAGAAAAAACCGCGTTTGCAACAAGACATCAGCGAACGCGGTTCTTTCCTTTTCCTTTATGCCAGGGTTACTTAGGCGTTCAGAATCGCCATAAATTCATCCCCGGTAATGGTTTCTTTTTCATAAAGATATTTCGAAATCTCATCCAATTTTTGCCGGTTTTCCTGCAAAATCTGGCTAGCTTTTTCATGCTGCCGTTTGACCAAATCAACCACCTGTCGGTCAATTTCCGTTTGGGTTTCCATGGAACAAGTGAGAGAGCTATCTCCACCCAGATACTGGTTACTGGTGGTTTCCATGGCCACCATATCAAAATCCTTACTCATGCCGTAACGGGTAATCATGGCACGGGCCAATTTCGTCGCCTGCTCAATATCATTAGAAGCCCCAGTGGAAATGGTACCGAAAGCAATCTCTTCCGCAGCCCTACCACCAGTATAGGTAGCGATCTTGTTTTCGATTTCCTGCTTGGTCATCAGATACTTATTGCCTTCCTCCACCTGCATGGTATAGCCCAACGCCCCAGAGGTACGGGGAATAATGGTGATTTTCTGTACCGGGGCGGATTGGGTCTGTTTGGCCGCCACCAAAGCATGGCCTACTTCATGATAAGCCACGGTCCATTTTTCCTGATCCGTGAGAATAGCGTTTTTCTTTTGATAGCCAGCGATGACAATCTCAATGCTTTCCTCCAAATCGCTTTGGGTGGCATAAGTACGATTGTCGCGGACTGCACGCAAGGCAGCCTCATTCACGATATTGGCTAGCTCTGCACCACTGGCACCAGAGGCCATTCGAGCAATTTGATGAAAATCCACATCGTCCGCCACTTTAATTTTTTTGGCGTGTACTTTCAAAATTTCCTCTCTGCCTTGCAAATCAGGCAATTCCACTGGCACCCGGCGGTCGAAACGCCCAGGGCGAGTCAAGGCGGGGTCCAAAGATTCCGGCCGGTTGGTGGCAGCAAGGATAATCACACCGCTATTCCCCTCAAAACCATCCATTTCCGTCAACAGCTGGTTTAAGGTTTGTTCCCGTTCATCATTCCCACCAATGCGGCCATCGCGCTTTTTGCCGATGGCGTCGATTTCATCGATAAAGACAATGCAGGGCGCCTTTTCTTTCGCCTGTTTAAACAAATCACGTACCTTAGAAGCGCCCATGCCTACGAACATCTCTACAAACTCCGCCCCAGACATAGAGAAAAAGGGTACATCAGCTTCACCGGCAACTGCCTTAGCCAGCATAGTTTTCCCTGTACCAGGAGGCCCCACCAAAAGGACGCCCTTGGGCAAAGAAGCGCCGATCTCCCGATATTTTGTAGGATTATGCAAATAATCCACAATTTCCGCTAGGCTTTCTTTGGCTTCATCTTCCCCGGCTACATCTGCAAAATGAATGCCTTCTGAGGATTTCACATAGACTTTGGCATTGGATTTCCCCATACCAAACATCATACTGTTGCCGCCGCCTTTTTCCATGAGCTTTTTGCTCATCAGTTGGCCAATACCAATGAAAATCATAATTGGCAAGAGCCAGGAAAGCAAGAAAGAAAGAAGAGGCGACATTTCTTCTACAATTTCCTGGGAGAATTCAGCCCCGGAAGCAGACAATCGGTAAAGCAAATTCGGATCGTCCATACGCCCGGTTTTATACACCGTGGTATTGTCTTTATCCGTAAACAGGATCTGATTCTCCTGCACCTCCACCAGGCCAATTTCTTGATTTCTAGCCATATCCATAAAGGTGCCATAATCCACTAACTGTACTTGCCTCTGCATAAACCAAGGCATCACCAAAGCATTAAACAGCAATAAACATAAAACAACCACAACATAATAGAAAAGCAATGGTTTTTTGGGTGATTTTACCTCATTCATCAAAGGAATCCTCTCTTTTTTTAGACGGCGCTCCTGCATGAAGTGAAGAAAGCCGATGTGTAACAACGATTTGGCTGTTTTCTGGCAACCACTATTTTGTTCACAACCTAACTATATCTTACCAAAAACAACATTTGCAACGAATAATTCTGAACACAAACATATTCTTGGATTTATTAAATCGTTATGCCCAACCAGGAAAAGAGAAAAACAGCGTGCACTCTTTTCAGTACACGCCGTTCTATATTTGTTACTATTCGTCAACGGTTAAGTCAACTAGGTTTCCCCATTCATTTACCCACAGGTAGATCAAATAAAACCTTTACCTTACATTTGGTTAAAGGCTCTATACAGGGAAGATTTCTTGCGAGAAGCTGCATTCTTATGAATAACACCCTTAGAAGCGGTTTTATCCAGGATGCTGACAGAAGCCAGCAGTTCCTTACCGGCAACCTCTTTATCACCAGATGCAACAGCGGCATCGAATTTCTTCAACTGAGTCTTCATGCTGGATTTCACGGCCATGTTATGGGCGCGGTGAACTTCAGCGATCAGTACGCGTTTTTTCGCGGACTTGATGTTCGGCATATTGTCACCTCCTCATGTAGGTTGTATCTATAATAGAAAAAATGGAAAGACCAATTATGCCCCCTATGAGCGCAAGTATAATTTTAACATACTCTTTTTGGGATTGCAAGAGGGCAGAAAAAATAACTTTTTCCCTTTTCAGTCCTTAACATGGAACTGCGTTTCAATCACCCGCACAATTTCCGTCAATGCCTTTGTAGGCGCCATTTCCCCACTGAGTACCTTTTGTTCAATGGCTTCTCTTGGTCCGGCAATACTAGGATTTTTATACAGCATATTGCGGAAATAG
>CAKRYM010000055.1 GCA_934427095.1 uncultured Bacillota bacterium
CGCAGCGGGTTTCCCAGTCCGGCGGCTGAATATCCGTGGTTAAGCCCCATTCAAAGCGGGAACGGAGCCTTTCTTCCAAGGGGTTTAAATCCCTAGGCGGCCTATCCGAGCTGATGACAATTTGCTTCCCTGCGTCATGCAGGGCATTAAAGGTGTGGAAAAATTCCTCCTGGGTTTCGGTTTTGTTGATGAGGAATTGAATATCGTCGATCAGCAAAATGTCCGCGGAACGGTAACGGCTTTTGAACCCTTCCAAGCGCCCGGCCCTTAACAAAGAAATAAATTCATTGGTAAAGGTTTCGCTGGATACATAGACTACCCGTTTATGGGGGTCCTTTTTCATCACCGTTTGGCCGATGGCATGCATCAAATGGGTTTTGCCTAAGCCGCTGCCCCCGTAAAGAAATAAGGGGTTATAGGCTCTAGACGGGGTTTCCGCCACGGCCATGGCCGCCGCATGAGCGAAACGGTTGGAGCCTCCCACCACAAAGCTTTCAAAGGTATAACGGGGGTTGAATACCGGCGGCTCAATGGGTTTAGGGTCTCTGTCCTGCATTTTCCCGTCCGGAATGCGCTCATTACGCAAATCCACCACTTTCACAATGACGTCCATTTGCAAAATGGCGGAAAGGGTTTCCTGAATCAAGTCCAAATACAAACGGGACAGGGCGTCTTTCACATATTCATCTGCGGCGCAGAGATAGACATAATTGTCTTCTAAGACCACGGAAGGCACAGCCTCCCGGCTAAACCATTGTTCATAGCTGCTGACTGGTACCGCACGGCGGATAATGGTCAAAGCTTGTTGCCAGATTTCGTTCACCGGTTTCTCCTTTTCCAAATGTAATGGTCCCAAAGGATAAATCCGCCTATGGTTAAGCAAACATTTATCCACAGGGGAGAAAAACTGTTTCCAGTTTATCAAATTTTATCCACATTTTCAAGGGCAAAAATTCCGTTTTTCCCGTGGGAAAGGGGAAAACTTGGAAGTTATCCACAGAGAAAGGTAGACACACAGGCTTTCTTTTGTGGATAAAATTTTTTCTTTTTGCCTTTGCTTTGCTTGGGACAATAAAAGCATAACACGGTTTTTTTGATCTCAGGTGCCAAAAAAGTGCCTGAAAAGTGCCATTTTGTTAGAAAGGGTGGAATTTTTGGCCTGGTTTTTCCTAAACAAAGGTTTTTCTCTGGTTTGATTTGACAAGCGCCAAGGAATAAGATATAATTTCCCTGTTAGGCTAAAACAATAAAATTCTCGGGGTCTGCCCTTTTGAGCCTGACCCTGCAAAAGAGCAAGGAGGAGTTTTACCCATGACCAAACGTACGTATCAACCGAAAAAGCGGGTGTACCAGACCGTACACGGCTTTTTGGCACGCATGAGCACCAAGGCCGGCCGTAATGTGATCAAGCGCCGCCGCGCTAAGGGCCGCAAAGCCTTAAGCGTCTGATGCTTCCTCAAGCCATGCGCCTCCGGCGGAGAGGGGATTTTGACCGTACCTACCGCCGGGGCCGCGCAAAAGCTACCGCTGCTTTGGTGCTGTATGCCAAAAAGAACAGCGGCGGCCTGCGCATTGGCTTTTCCGTTAGCAAAAAGGTGGGAAACGCCGTGGCCCGTAACCGGATCAAACGCCGCTTACGCCATATTGTCCGGGAAACAATGGCCCTTTTTCCCAAAGGCTACGACTATGTTTTCGTGATTCGGCAAAGTGCCTTGGCCTTGAGTCATGATCAGTTAACGCTGGATGTGCGGAAATTAATCCAGGGGGTAATGGAATGAAAGGCATACTCATGGGGCTGATTCGCTTTTATCAGAAAGTCCTCTCCCCCTTAAAACGGCACCCTACTTGTATTTATTTGCCCACCTGTTCGGAATATATGTTGCAGGCCATTCAAAAATATGGCGCAAGAAAAGGCCTTTGGCTGGGCATTAAGCGTATTTTACGCTGTCATCCTTGGCATGAGGGGGGTTATGACCCCGTACCCTGATGCCCTTGTCCCCCTCTGTTCGGCGGGGTTATTTTGCCATCACCTGTTTTTCTTTTGACAAAAGTATATATTTTGTCGTTAAATTATCGCAAATAAAACCAAATATGAGGAAAATTCCCATCATAAAGGGAGCGGCGGGGCTTTGCCCTGCCTTGGAGGAGAATTCGTGATATCTACATTTGCCGCCTTTGCGCCCTGGCAGTCCTTTATCGGCCTGTTTACCCGATTTTTGGAATGGTTGTTTACCTTAACCATGAAAATGGGTGTGCCCAGCTATATTCTGGCCATCCTGATTTTTACCATTATCGTTAAGGTGCTGTTGCAGCCCTTAATGAATAAGCAGATGCGTTCCGCCCATAAAATGCAAATGCTTCAGCCTGAGCTGAAGGAGATTCAGCGGCGCTATGCCAATAATCAGCAAATGATGCAGCAGGCCACCATGGAATTGTATAAGAAAAACGGTGCCAACCCCATGGCCGGTTGCTTGCCTTTGCTGATTCAGTTCCCTATTTTGATCGCCCTGTATCAGGGGATGTTGCGCATTGCCCAAAACGGCCCTGCTTACCCGGAATATTTCTCTATTCCTTGGTTTGGCGGGGAAACCTTGGCTTTGTCCAGCCCTGACCCCACTTGGGTGCTGCCCATTGCCGCGGCGGTGTTCACCTTCTTACAGCAGTATATTTCCATGAGCAACCGCCAGGATAAGACCCAGAAAATGATGCTGATCATTTTCCCCTTGATGTTCTTGTTCATGGTGAGAAATTTCCCGGCTATGATGGCCTTTTACTGGATTTTCTATTCCGTAATCGGCACCTTGATCTATTTGCCCTTTAAGCTCAAATGGACCAGAGAGGACAAAAAGATGGTGGAAGAATTAGCAGCCAAACGGGCACAGGAAGAAGCGGAAAGAGAAGCCAAAAAAGAAGAGCTCCGTATCCGCAATGAAAAACGCCAGGCAGAACGGCGGGCTAGGGCTGCCAAAAAAGCAGGCTTGAAAAACCCTGCTCAGCCAGAGAAAGCCCCCAGCTACTTTGATATGGTGAATGACCTGGATTATGACGACCCGGATATCCCGGAAGAGGAATTGGCCGCGGAAAAGGCTTTCCGCGCTTGGCTCTTGCAGGAAGGGGTTGTGAAGGTCAAAAACAAAAAAAACCGCTTGCATCCTTGGTCTGAGGAAGAAGAAATCGTTTTAAGCTGCTTCTTGAAAAACGGCGCGGATATTCCTTTGTCCAGTTACCGGGCCAAATATGAGAAGATTTTGAAGGAAAACCCCAACTTTGGCCCTAAATTCCCTGTGGCAGAAGAAGCCGACATGGAAGAAACCAAGAGGGAAGATGCGCCCATAGAAGAAAAAAAGACAGAAGCAGAAGTCGTAAATGAGGAAACCCAGGCAGAAGCAACGGTAACAGAAGAAATAAAGGCCGAAGCGGAAGAAAACAAAGAGAAATAGCTGCCGGTTTTCTACCGGCTGTGGAGGTTATGGTATTATGCTAAAGGAATTCGAAGCCAGCGGGAAAACCCTGGACGAAGCCTTAGACCGGGTCAGTATTCTTTCCGGTCATTCTTTGGATGAATTGAATATCGAAGTATTGGCCATGCCCAGCAAAGGGTTTTTGGGCATTGGCCATAAAGACGCCCGGGTAAAAGCCACCATCGAAGTGCCGGACCCGGTTCAGCCTAAGGCCAAACGGCCCCAAGCCCAAGGGAAGGAAGAGCAAAACGGCTCCACCTTTGGGACCAAGAAATCCCGCCGGGAAAAAGCGGAAGCCAAAAAAGCCAAAACGGAATTTTCCTTCCAGCCCATTGTAAGCATTGACCCGGAACAGGAAATTCCCGATAGCATTGTGCAGGAAGCCAAGGCCCACGCCCCCAAAGTCAAAAAAGAGGGAGAAGCCAAGGCCAAAAAAGAAAAGGACGGCGAAAGCCGCCGCAATCGGCGGGAAAAACCGGAAAAACGGGAACGCCGCAGCGAAAAACGGGAGGCCCAGGCCAAACCCCGCCGGGAAAGCAAAGCCATTATCCTGACGGAAGGAGAAATGGCGGACAGCATCCTGCAAGAAGCCAAAGCTTTCCTAACCCCCATTTTCACGGAATTCGGCATTGCCCCCACAATTAATGCGGAAATCAAAGAAGGGATTCTCTACCTGAGCTTTACCGGGGAAAAGCTGGGCATTTTGATCGGCCGCCGGGGGGAAACCCTAAACGCCTTGCAGTATTTGACCAATTTGGTGGTAAACAAGCAGCGTAACGGCCATGTGCGCTTAGTGCTGGATGTGGAAAACTACCGTTCGGGCCGGGCGGAAACCTTGGAAGCATTGGCCCATAAAATGGCGGAAAAAGCGGTGCGTACCGGCCGCCGCATTGAATTGGAACCCATGAATCCCCATGAACGCCGGGTAGTGCATCTGGCTTTGCAAGAAGATAAGCGGGTGGATACCATTAGCCACGGGGAGGAACCTTATCGCCGGGTGGTCATCAGCAAACGCCGGGATCGCAAGGACCGCCGTAACCGTAAAGATAAGCGGCATGAAGACAGGGCGGAAGAAAGAGTTAACCAGGATTTCGGTCAGGAATTGATGGAAAACCAAGCCCTGTTGGCCACAGAAATGGAGCTGGCGGAAACCTTAGCTAAGCAGGTAGAAGCCTTGGCTAAGGAAATCCCCACCGAACCCTTCTTTGCCCAAGAGGAAAGCCCGGACAAAGAAAATCAGGAAGCATAACCCTTGTTTGCATGAGAAAACCGCGGCTACGCGGTTTTCTTTGTCTATAAAGAAAGGAGAGGCTATGCCCACTTTTTCCACAGAGGATGTGATTGCCGCCATCGCTACCCCAGCGGGGTCCGGCGGTGTGGGAATTATCCGCATCAGCGGAAAGCAGACCGCTGAGATTCTCTGCCAGGTCTTTTCCCAAGGGGAAAAGGCGGTAAATCAGCCTAGGCAAATGGTGTATGGGGAAATCGGCCCCAAGGAAAACCCCCTAGACGACGGCTTTGGGGTGTATTTTGCCGCTCCCTTTTCCTATACCGGGGAAAACAGCGCGGAGCTCCATTGCCATGGTAGCTGGGTTTTGCTTACCCAGGTCTTAGAAGCAGTGTTGGCTCATGGGGCCAGAATGGCTTTGCCCGGGGAATTTACCTTACGGGCATTCTTACAGGGGAAAATCGACCTTTCCCAGGCGGAATCGGTCCAGGAACTGATCGACGCCCGCACCCCCGCTGCCTGTGCTTTGGCCAGGGAAAGACTGCATGGGGCTTTAAAAACCCCGGTGGAAGAAATGGAGCAAAGCCTCCTCTCCCTTTTGGCTGCCATTACGGTAGCTGTGGATTTCCCTGAGGATGCAGATGCGCCCACAGCCTCTTCCCTCCTTGCCCAGGTAGATACCTTAATCCGCCAAATGAAAACCATATTGGCCCAGGCGGATACGGGGATTTTGTATGGTGAGGGGGTAATTTTGGTCTTGGCCGGGCCAGTGAACGCCGGGAAATCCTCTTTGCTCAACGCCTTGCTGCAACAGGAAAGGGCCATTGTGACCCAGGAGCCAGGCACCACCCGGGACGTGATTCAGGCGGGGCTGAATTTGGACGGCTTGCCGGTGCAAATCAGCGATACTGCCGGCTTACGCCAAACGGAAAACCAGGTGGAAGCCTTAGGCATAGAAAAAAGCCGCTCCGCTTTAGCGGAAGCCGCTTTGCAATTGGTGGTGTTGGATTTGTCTAGCCCGGATGCCTTAGGGGATTTGGCTAATCTTGCTTTGCCCTCTTTAGCCCCAGGGCAAAAACGGGCCTATGCCTGGAATAAGCTGGACTTATGCCCTACTTTGCCTGAGCTTCCTTGGCCCACGGACGGGCCCAGCTTCATGGTTTCCGCCCGTACCGGAGCAGGCTTGCTTTCCTTGGTGCAGGGGTTAAAAACTCTGCTCCTAGGGGAAATCCAAACAAGCCCTGCGGCTGGCGCTGTGGGTAATCTCCGGCAAAAAGAGGCTTTACAGGCTGCCTTAGAAAGTTTGCAGGCCGCTTGTCTTGCTTTGCAAGGGGGGATGCCCCTGGATTTTTGCGGCTTAGATTTGGAAAACGCCGCCACTTACTTAGGGGAAATCACGGGCCGCACCGCTTCGGCGGAATTACTGGATACCATTTTTTCCCGCTTTTGCTTGGGCAAATAAAGAGGGGGAAAACATGGGGTCTTTTTCCCTTTTTTCCCCAATTTTTCCTCTTTTTCCACAATTTGTGGGATTCCTTTTTCCCAAGAGGACAAGATACAGTCTTTTCCCAAAAAGTCACTAAAGTTATCCACATCTTTTGGGAAAGCCTGTGGATAACTTTTTGATCCCTTGGGGGTGCTTTTTGCTATACAACCTGGTTTAGCAGGACTTTTATTGAAAATGAAAGAAAGTGGAGTAACGATGATTTTATCCACAATTCCAAAAACATCTTATGCGGTGGTGGTGGTTGGGGGCGGTCATGCCGGGGCGGAAGCAGCCTTGGCCGCAGCCCGGATGGGGGTAAAAACTCTTCTTGTCACCATGGAAATTTCCGCCATTGCTTTGGCCCCTTGTAACCCGGCCATTGGCGGCCCGGCCAAAAGCATTGTGGTCAGAGAAGTGGACGCCATGGGCGGCGCCATGGGGGAAATCACCGACCAATCCCAAATCCAAATCCGTATGCTGAACACCTCTAAGGGCCCGGCGGTACGGGCTTTGCGGGCGCAAATTGACAAAGCCTTGTATCAGCATCTCATGCAGGAAAAGCTCTTTTGCCAGGAAAACCTGGATATCTTGGTGGCGGAAGCCGCTGCTCTTTCCCTGAAAAATGGGGAAGTCCAAGGCTTAGTCCTGTCTGATGGCAGCGTGATTTCCTGCCCCACGGTGGTCCTTTGCAGCGGTACATATTTAAACGGTCAGGTCCTAATGGGGGAGGAAAGCTTCCCTTCCGGCCCGGTGGGGCATGAGCCCAGCCTTTTGTTGGGGGAATATTTGCGGGGAGAAGGTTTAGCCATGACCCGCTTTAAAACCGGCACCCCGGCTCGGGTGGCTAAGGACAGCATTGATTTTTCCCGTACCCAAAGGCAGGACGGGGAAAAGGATCTCTGCTTTTCCTTTTTGACCAAACCAGGCCAATACAACCGGCCCTCTATTCCCTGCTGGCTTTCTTGGACCACGGAAGAAACCCACGCCATTATTCGGCAAAATTTGCATCTTTCCCCTTTATACAGCGGCCGCATCCAAGGGGTGGGGCCAAGATATTGCCCGAGTATTGAGGATAAATTGGTCCGTTTCCCAGACCGCAACAGCCATCAGCTTTTCTTGGAGCCGGAAGGGGAACATTCGCCGGAATATTATGTCCAGGGCATGAGCACTTCTCTGCCCCTTTGGGTACAGGAAGCCTTTTTGCGCACCATACCCGGGTTGGAAAAAGTGCAAATCCTGAAACCCGCTTATGCCATTGAATACGATTGTTTAGACCCCTTGCAATTATCCCCCACCTTTGCCCATAAAGAAATCAAAGGCCTCTTTTGCGCCGGGCAAATCAACGGCACCTCCGGTTATGAGGAAGCAGCGGGCCAAGGCCTTTTGGCCGGGGCCAATGCCGCGGCTTGGGTCAAGGGCTTAGCCCCTTTGGTGTTGAACAGGGCCCAGGCCTATTTGGGGGTGTTGGCAGATGACTTGACCACCAAAGGGGTGGACGAGCCCTATCGCCTCTTTACCAGCCGGGCGGAATATCGCTTATTGCTCAGGCAAAACAATGCGGATTTACGCTTAACCCCCTTGGCGATGAAGTACGGCTTAATCAGCCCTGAAAGGGCGGAAGCCTTCCTCTCCCGCAAAGGAGAGATCGAAAAAGAAGCAGCACGCCTGGAAAAGGAAAGGCCAACCATGGCTATGCTGAATGCCTTGTCCATTCCCCCGGCTGCGGATCAGACCCTAGCCACCTTGCTCAGGCGGCCGGAATTGACCTATGAAAAGATCGCTTCCCTTTCGCCGGCGCCTGCTCCCTTAAGCCCCCAGTCTGCGGAAGAGGTGGAAACCATGGTCAAATACCAGGGTTATATTGAGAAACAGCTGGAGCAGGTAAAGCGTTTCCAAGCCTTGGAGGAAAAACGCCTCCCCCTGGATTTGGATTATCGTAGCCTTCCCGCCTTGTCCAAGGAAGCCCAGGAAAAGCTGAATCAGCTGCACCCCCTGAGCATCGGCCAAGCTTCCCGCATCAGCGGGGTTTCCCCAGCGGACCTTTCCGTGCTGCTTTTTTCCTTAAAAAGCGGCCGGTTGCAGGAAAAGAAAAAAGGAGAAAACAAATGAAAGAACGGTTGCGCGTGATATTTGCCTATTTGGGCATCACTTTACCAGAAGAAGCCACGGACAAATTGGCCCGGCATTGGGATATGCTCATGGAAGCCAATGCCAAATTCAACTTGACGGCCATCACGGACCCAGAGGAAGGGGCCCTAAAGC
>CAKRYM010000056.1 GCA_934427095.1 uncultured Bacillota bacterium
TAAATGGTAGCCAGAATCAGGCTCTGTCACAGAACCAGCAGCCAAAAATGCGCCACGCAAATAGGCTCTACGACAACATTCTTCTCCTAAATACTGTTCCTCTACTTTATGGGGAAAGGTAATTTGCCAACCATCTTTACCAAGCATACCAATGGCTGTAAGAAAATCTTCTACGCCGGGTTGAGCAGGAATAATCAAGTCATATACGCGGTTCTTCTTCAGTCTTGTACGTCGATAAACCAAAATTTCTCTTTCTTCTACAAACTCTTTTGCCAAAACAAACATTTTTCTGGCCGCTGCCGCATGCTCTGTCGTCATGCGTAGGGAAATCTGCTTCATTCCCCCAAAACGGATATTGCCATTAAGCAGAAAAAATGCAATAAATTCCGCTTTACGGCAACAACTTTTATTTGTTAAAACCCTGGTAAGATCATCTTTTACCTGTATGGAAAAGCTCATAATTCCCCCATGAATCAGTGATGCCACATTTCACTATCTCGATGATCCAGTGCCACCACATATCCATCTCGTCTTAATCTGCGGCTAACTTCAGCGGCAATGGCAGCGGAACGATGCTGACCACCCGTACAACCAATACCAATGGTTAAATTCTTTTTTCCTTCTTTCTGGTAATGAGGAAGTAAAAAATACAGCAAATGCATATATCTACGCAAAAACTCTCGACAAGGTTCATGTTTAATAACAAAATCGGCTACAGGCTTATCCAATCCCGTCAAATTCTTTAATTCCGGCACATAATAGGGATTGGGTAAGAAGCGCACATCCATAATTAAATCACAGTCCGTCGGTACGCCATATTTAAAGCCAAAGCTAACCACAGAAACAGCGATACGATTGTTCTCTTCTTGCCGCAAGCTAGTAATCAACCGCTCGGTTAGCATATGACTATCCCCATTCGTCGTATCAATGACGATATCTGCTTGTCCACGCAAGTCCTGTAGCAAATGCCGTTCTCGTTCAATACAGGCCGAGGTACTGCTACCACTACGCTGTAATGGGTGCGGTCGCCGGTTTTCTTTATAGCGCCGGAGCAAAACGGCGTCAGAGGCGTCCAGAAAGACCAAACGATAATCAATAGAAGCAGCACGCAAGGAAGCTAATACATGTTCCAACTCAGGCAGAGATTCCACACCGCTTCGGATATCTGCTGCAATGGCAAGCTTAGGCGCTTTTTCTGTTCCCAGTCCATAATTTAATGTTTCAATAAATTTTTCAAACAGCAATGGCGGCAAATTATCAATACAAAACCATCCCATATCCTCTAAAGCTTTGATTGCTTGTGTCTTCCCTGCTCCGCTCATCCCGGTAATAATGACAATCTGGCTATTGGGCATCGCTTCCGTCTTTTTTTTCTGCTCTTCCATTTGCCCCATTCTCTCTTTCTTTTTGATGTAGAAAAGCGTATAACTGGCTAGCAATCGTCCGATTCATTTTTGGTGCTGCGGCTAACTCTTCTTCTGTGGCAGCCATAATTTGTTTTAATGAACCAAAGGTTTTTAACAAAGCTTTCCTTCGTTCCGTTCCTATCCCTGGCGCTTCATCTAATGTGCTTTTAACCTGCCCTTTTCCTCGCAATTGCCGGTGGAAAGTGATGGCAAAACGATGGGCCTCATCGCGTAACCGCTGTAAAAGTTGCAGAGCCTCACTATCATAAGGCAAACGTAAAGATTGGGAACGGCCAGGCAAAAATACTTCTTCCTCTTGTTTAGCCAAGGAAATAATTGCCGGCCATTTTACGCCCATATCATCCAACCGGTCACAGACCGCGTGTAACTGCCCTTTCCCCCCATCGATCACCAATAGATCCGGGAAGCGCCCAAAATCTAGCGGCTCTTTTCCAGCTTCCCTTTCCTCCAGGCCGCGTTGATAGCGTCGTTGAATGACTTCCTGCAAAGCGGCAAAGTCATTGCTTTCTGTTAAGGTCTTAATTTTAAATTTGCGATAATCCTTGGGGGAAGCCGCACCTTTGATAAACACAACCATGGAACCAACCATATAAGTGCCTTGCACATGGCTGATATCATAACATTCAATTCGATTCGGCGTGGTTTCCAAATGTAAAACTTGGCGCAATTCTTCCAAAGCTTTACTGTTTCTCGTTTGCTGGCGTATTCTGGACTGAAGATAATTATCCAGCACCAGTTTTGCATTAGCAGTAGTCAAATCCAACAGGCGTTTTTTATTTCCTCTTTGCGGCAAAAGCAAATTAACCCGATGACAACAACTTGCGGCTAAGGCATCAGACAAAACTGCTGCATCCGTAGGTAATACGCTGCAATATAATTCTCGGGGAATCAGCTGACCGCCACCATAATATTCCATGATAAAGCTTGCCATCATTTGCTGTTCTCCTGCCCCATCCGCATTGGTCAGGAAAAAATGATCTCTGCCTACTACGGTACCTGCTCGTACCCGGAAAATCTGCACTACCGCCTGATCCTCCGCACAAGAGAGAGAAAGAATGTCATAATCTCCGGTCCCTGTGCCTTGATCCAGCTGCTGCTGCGTCTGCAGAGCCATTAAGGTGTTCATCCGATCGCGATGCTTTGCCGCCTCCTCAAACTGAAGGGCTTCAGCAGCTTCTTCCATCAGATGGCGCTCGTGCTTAATCAATTCTTTTGTTTTTCCTTGTAAAAATAGCATTACGTTTTGAACGATTTTGCCATATTCCTCTCGGGAAATTCCACCAGTACAAGGCGCCTTGCATTTCCCAATGTGGGCGTTTAAACAAGCTCGCTGCCCTTTTTGAAAGCTTTTGCAAGTGCGCAGCGGATAAATTTGTCCAATGGTTTCTAATGCCTGCCGCATTTCACCAACCGCAGGATAAGGCCCAAAATACTTGCTGCCGTCATTCTTTGCCCGTCTGGCCACCAATAAGCGGGGATATTCTTCTTCTAACGTGAGTCGAAGATAGGGATAGTGCTTATCATCCCGCATGAGAATATTATAATGGGGCGCATGCTCCTTAATCAGATTCGCTTCTAAGATTAAAGCCTCTGTCTCATTTCCCACAATTACGGTCTCTAAATCCGCAATATGCGCCACCAACATCTCGGTTTTCGGGTCATGCTGGCCATGGAAATAGGAGCGAACCCGGTTTTTCAGATTCACTGCCTTTCCCACGTAAATTACCACGCCATCCTCATCCTTCATGAGATAGCAACCTGGTAAATCCGGCAATTTTTCCAGTTTTTCTTTTAGAATATCATTCATACGCTTAGAAAATCATTTTTTCAGTATTTTCGCTAAGAATTGGCCGGTATAACTCTTTTTACAGGCAGCAATTTGTTCCGGCGTACCAGTGGCAACTACAGTACCGCCGCGATCACCACCTTCCGGTCCCAGGTCAATGATATAATCCGCAGTCTTAATCACATCAAGATTGTGTTCAATCACCACAACAGTATCCCCATTGTCTACTAACCGCTGCAATACCTCTAACAAGCGATGAATATCATCAGCATGTAAGCCAGTGGTCGGTTCATCCAGAATATAGAGACTGCGTCCATTGGAACGGCGTGCCAATTCCGTAGAAAGCTTTACCCGCTGCGCTTCACCACCAGACAAAGTGGTGGCGCTTTGCCCCAGCCGAATATAGCCCAATCCAACGTCTTTTAACGTTTGTAACTTACGCTTTAATTTAGGCAAATTGGCAAAAAAGATCAGTGCTTCATCCACGGTCATCTCTAACACATCGGCGATATTTTTATCCCGGAAATAAACGTCCAACGTTTCCCGGTTATAGCGCTTGCCGTGACAAACCTCACAAGGGACATAAACATCAGGCAAAAACAACATTTCAATTTTGGTTGAACCATCACCCTGACAAGCTTCACAGCGTCCGCCGCGTACATTAAAACTAAAACGACCTGGTTTATAACCCTTAGCTTTCGCATCAGGCGTCTGGCTATACAATTCGCGGATTAAATCAAATAGCCCAGTATACGTGGCAGGATTGGAACGGGGGGTACGCCCAATGGGTGATTGGTCAATCATAATCACTTTTTCCAGATTTTCCAGTCCTTCAATCCGGTCATGTTTACCTGCTATGGTATAAGCGCGGTTTAATTGTCTAGCGCAAGCTTTATACAAAATTTCATTAATCAGGCTGCTTTTACCAGATCCCGATACGCCTGTCACACAAACGAAACAACCAAGAGGAATCTCCACATCAATATTTTTTAAGTTATTTTCTGCTGCGCCGAAGATGGCGAGCTTAGCGCCACTCCCGCTCCGTCTATTTTCCGGAATAGCGATCTGTTTTTTGCCAGAAAGATATTGCCCTGTAATACTATTCGGATTGGCAATTACTTCTGCAGGCGTGCCAGCTGCCACCACCTGGCCACCATGCTCCCCAGCCCCAGGGCCAATATCCAAAAGATAATCGGCATTCATCATCATTTCATCGTCATGTTCCACCACCAAAACGGTGTTACCCAGATCACGTAAGCTCTTTAAGGCATTAATGAGCTTCACATTGTCCCGCTGATGCAGGCCAATGCTGGGCTCATCCAGGATGTATAACACCCCCATTAGATGAGAACCAATTTGACTAGCCAAACGAATCCGCTGCGCTTCGCCCCCAGACAAAGTAGTAGCGGCGCGGGCCAAAGTAAGATAATCCAAGCCCACGTTAATGAGAAAATCCAATCTCTCCTGTATTTCTTTGATAATCCGCCCACCAATGGCCTGTTCCCGTGGAGAAAAGGTCAAATTGGCCAGAAATTCTCTGGATTTACGAATGGGCATACGGCTTAATTCATCAATGTTTTTCCCGCCGATGGTTACCGAAAGAACTTCCGGCTTCAATCTGGCGCCATGGCAAACCGTGCAGGGGCGAATCGTCATATACCGTTCAATATCTTCTTTCATAAAAGAAGAGGCTGTTTCCCGGTAACGCCGTTCTAAATTGGGAATAATCCCCTCCCAATGATGCATCCAAATTCGTGGTTCCGTAGCACCCGGTTCTTTATAGGAAATGGCAAATTTCTCCGTACCACAGCCGTAAAAAATTTCCTTTACCGCCCAATCCGGCATTTCTTTAAACGGGACATCTAGAGAAAACTGATGGGCTTGGCTAATTGCCTCGACATGCCGGAAGAACCAACTTTGCTGATTATCTTTTAAAGGTGTCAACGCCCCTTGCCGAATACTCAAATTTTCATCATGAATCATTTGCTGTGGGTCCAATATCTGCGAATAGCCCAAACCAGTACAAGCAGGACAAGCGCCAAAGGGATTATTAAAGCTGAACATCCGTGGGGACAATTCCTCTAGGCTGACACCACAAACTGGACAAGCATATTCCTGACTAAACAACGATTCCGTCTTTTCGCCATCAGGAAATTCTGCGGCAACGGCAGCCAAGCCATTTCCTTTGTTTAAGCATAGCTCTAAAGAATCGGCCAAACGGCGTGTATCTTCATGTTTCAGCCTTACCCGGTCAACAACCAAATCAATATCATGCTTAAATGTTTTTTTCAGCACAATGTCTTCGCTTAATTCACGAATCTCTCCATCCACTCGTACCCGAACATAGCCTTGTGCTTTAGCATCAGCAAAGATTTTCTGAAACACCCCTTTGCGCTGCCGGGCAATGGGTGCCATTAGCAACAACCGGCTTCCTTCCGGCCATTGGCAAATCGCGTCTGTCATCTGATCCACACTTTGCTTCGTAATCGGTCGGCCGCACTTGGGGCAATGAGCCAGACCTAAGCGAGAATAAAGCAAACGTAAATAGTCATGAATTTCCGTCACCGTACCAACTGTGGATCTAGGGTTATGACTAGTAGACTTTTGATCAATGGAGATAGCTGGGGAAAGTCCGTCAATTTGATCCACGTCTGGTTTACTCATTTGCCCCAAAAACATTCTGGCATAGGAAGAAAGGCTTTCCACATAACGACGCTGCCCTTCGGCGTAGACCGTATCAAAGGCCAGGCTGCTTTTTCCTGAGCCAGAAAGCCCTGTAACGACCACCAGCTTGTCCCGGGGAATTTCCACATCAATATTCTTTAAATTGTTTTGCCGCGCACCGCGGATAACGATTTTATCAGAGTCCATGAATTTTTCTTAACTCCCGTTTTCTTGAAAAAATTTATTTTGCCCCTTGCCGGCCAACGGCACGTAACTCCATAATGGCATCACGCAGCTGCGCGGCCTCTTCGAACTCCAGCCGATGGGCAGCCGCCTTCATTTCCGCTTCCAAGGAGCGAATCAGTTTTTCTCTTTCTGCTTTCTTCAGATGCGTGGGGTCACCTCTCCGATGCAAAGCTTCGCTCTTGCTATCACTGTTTTCAGCAGCGGATTCAGGTAAAATACTGGCGATTACGTCTTTTACTTCCTTGATAATCGTCCGGGGAATAATCCCGTGCTCCTTATTATATGCCTCTTGCTTTTCCCTGCGTCGAGCAGTTTCCCGCATAGCAGCAGCCATAGAATCTGTGATCCGATCCGCATAAAGAATAACTTTCCCTTCGGCATTTCTGGCTGCTCTCCCTATGGTCTGAATCAACGATTGCTCTGAACGGAGAAAACCTTCTTTATCAGCATCCAAAATTGCCACCAAAGAAACTTCCGGTAAATCCAAGCCTTCTCTAAGCAAGTTAATCCCGACCAAAACATCAAATACCCCTAAACGTAGATCGCGCACGATAGTCATGCGTTCAAAAGTTTTTACGTCAGAATGCAAATAACGCACTTTAAAGCCATTTTCATCTAAATATTTCGTTAAATCCTCAGCCATACGTTTCGTCAAGGTCGTAACAAGTACCCTTTGATTTTTAGCAATACGCTGTTGGATTTCATTTTGCAAATCGTCGATCTGTCCCTTAATTGGATGAACTTCTACCAAGGGGTCTAATAGACCTGTTGGGCGAACGACCTGCTCTACTAAATTCTCCTGCCGAGACATCTCATATTTGCCAGGGGTGGCAGAAACATAAATCAGCTGATGGGTTCTTTCTTCAAATTCCGCAAAGGTTAAAGGACGATTGTCTCTGGCAGAAGGCAAACGAAAACCATATTCTACCAAAGAATTCTTCCTACTCCTATCGCCTTCATACATACCGCCTAACTGAGGAATAGTCACATGACTTTCATCAATCATGACCAAATAATCTTCTGGGAAATAGTCCAGTAAGGTATAAGGCGCTTCCCCTTCCTTACGGCCAGTAAGATAGCGGCTATAATTCTCAATACCGCTGCAATGCCCAATGCTTTCCATCATTTCCAGATCGAAATTTGTCCGCTGCTCCAATCGTTGGGCTTCCAGCAGTTTATCCTCTTTACGTAATTCTTCCAAACGTATCGCCAGCTCCTCACGAATAGAAGCAAGGGCAATTTTCATCCGTTCTGCTTGGGTTACATAATGACTAGCAGGAAAAATCGATAGACTAGGTAAGTCTGCCAAAATTTCGCCGGTCAGGGTATCGATTTCCAGTAATTTTTCTACCTCATCTCCCCACAGCTGTATCCGTAAGGCACGGTCTCCATTTCCAGCAGGGAAAACTTCTAAAACATCGCCATGCACACGGAAAGTACCCCGATGAAAATCTAATTCATTCCGGGTGTACTGCATTTCTACCAAACGTCGAACAATATCGTCCCGTTCGGCAATTTTCCCTACAGTCAATGTCATGGAAAGATCCATATAGTCCGTGGGATCGCATAAGCCATAAATAGCAGAAACAGAAGCAACAATAATCGTATCCCGCCGGGTCAATAAATGCTCCGTAGCCGCATGGCGTAATTTTTCAATCTCGTCATTGATACTAGCATCTTTGGCGATATATGTATCTGAACTCGGGATATAGGCTTCTGGTTGATAGTAATCGTAATAAGAGATGAAATACTCCACCGCCGCATCAGGAAAAAATTCACGAAAGTCCCCGCAAAGCTGAGCGGCCAAGGTTTTATTATGGGCAATCACCAAAGTAGGTCTGTTCAATCGTGCGATCACATTAGCCATGGTAAAGGTCTTACCACTGCCTGTCACGCCTAACAAAATTTGATGATGGTCTCCCCGCAATACACCTTCGCATAAAGAATCAATTGCTTTGGGCTGGTCACCTGTTGGTTCATAAGGGCTGACCAGTTTAAATTGATTATTTTGCCGAATTAATTCGCTCATACCCTAATCCTCCACCATAAGTATAGCATAACCGCTATCAGAAAAAAAGAAACAATCCTGAGTTCATAAAGAAAAATGGACACCAATTTTTGGTGTCCATTTCCATTCTATTTTACTTATTTGCTCTATTCTTTTGGTTTTCTGCTATGCATTTCTTGGAGCATCTCTTCTGCCTGTTTAATAGTAGTAGGA